>JBHHXQ010000022.1:0-15453 GCA_046757105.1 Candidatus Krumholzibacteriia bacterium | reverse complement strand
AACGGAGCCCCCAGCTGCGCCGCGTCGTGAGCGAGTTGCGCGAGAGCGCGGCGCCAATCGCCGCGGAGACAGACGACGCGGACAAGATCATGACGGTACATGCGGCCAAGGGTCTCGAGTTCCCGCTGGTCGCCGTCGCGGATCTGACCTGGCAGCGCATCCAGGTCCAGGAGCGGATCCACCTGGACTTCCCGGTGCCCTGGGGAAGAGAGGGCGGCCTCGCGGCCCCCCGCACCCTGGCGCTGTGCAGCGCGCTGCTGGCGGCGCCCGCCTGCCACGTTCTGTGGCTTGCCGGAGCAGTGGTGCGAAGGTCGCGGGGCCGGCCGCTTTGCGGTGACGGGTATCGCATCGCCGCGGCGGTGGTCGGCCTCCTCCTGCTGAACCAGGCGCGCCTGGTCCCCAGCACCAACCACCTGTTCCAGGCGCTGGCCGCGGAGATGACCTGGAAGACGGCGATTGGCAACATCCCGCTCGGCGGCGCCAAGGGCGGCATCCGCATCGATCCGCGCAACTACACGGAGGACGAGCTCGAGCGCATCTCGTTGCGCTTCATGTACAAGCTGAAGCCGTTCGTCGGACCGAACCTGGACATCCCGGCGCCGGACATCGGCACCAACGCGAAGATCATGGGGCACTTCTTCCGCCAGTACTCCGACGGCGAGGAGCAGCCGCACACGCTGCGTGGGTGCGTGACCGGCAAGGACGTGCGGATCTGGGGCAGCGAGGGACGCGACATGGCCACGGGTCGCGGCCTCTTCTTCTGTCTCGAGGAGTGGTTGCGACACCGGCAGTCGCCGTCCCTGGACCAGATGATCCCGCCGGAGGAGGTGTCGTTCGAGGACGTCGACTACATCCTTCAGGGCTACGGCAACGTCGGCTCGGCCTTCGCGCGCATCGCCGGGCAACGCGGCGCCAAGCTGATCGCGGTGAACGACCGCGACGGCAGCATCTACAACTCGAACGGCATCGATCCAGCGGAACTCCAGGAGTACGTGAACTCGCCCGAGAACCTCAAGCGCAGCGTCGTCGGCTACCCGAAGGCCCAGAGCATCTCGCTGGACGGGTTCTGGGGGCTGAATGCGTTCCTGTTCGTGCCCGCGGGGCTGGGCGGCGTGATCACCGAGGAGGTCGCGAACAAGCTGCAGGTGAAGCTGATCGCCGAGGGCGCCAACGCTCCCTGTACGCCCGGCGGAGAGGAGGTTCTCAAGCAGCGCGGCATCGAGATCATTCCCGACATCATCGCCAACGCAGGCGGCGTCATCGTCAGCTACTACGAGTGGCTGCAGAACAACCGCCAGGAGCACTGGACCGAGATGAAGGTCAACGAGCGCCTCGCGGAGATCATCAAGTCCAACTACAACATCATCCTCGACATCGCCGCCAACCGCCCGCGCCGGACGCCGTTGTTCAACTCCATGCCGTACACCGTGGGACGGCCGCTCGACGTGCGCATGGCGGCCATGACCTTGGCGCTGCGCCGGCTGGAGGGGCACTACAAGGTGGAGGGCTTCTCCCACTGATCGAGGCCGCCCGGAGTCCGTCGCGCCCCGCCATGCCCCGAGAACCCGTCGCAACTCGCTGTGCCGAAGCAGGTTGCCCTGCGGGTCGTCCCCGGGATCCGCGGCTGGTTGCGGCCGGGTCCTGCTATACTTGATAGCTCTGGGTGGGGGGTCTGGCGCCCGACCTGCAACGGGCCCACTCGCCCCCGTCCCTCGAGGTGTCGGCGGCGGGCCCCGATCACCAAGGCCGCGCGCCCCCCGGATTGCCGCGACGGAGGATCGCCCGGTGACGCCACAACCCGCCGCCATGCCGCAGCCGCAGAACGCCATCGTCGCGGTGACGTTGAACTGCAACGCCCGCTGCGAGATGTGCGACATCTGGCAGAACGACATGCATGACGAGGCGCCTGCGGAGGTCTTCGGGCGGCTGCCGGCCAGCCTGCGCGACATCAACATCAGCGGCGGGGAGCCGTTCCTGAGAAGCGACCTGCCGGACATCCTCGCCGCGATCAAGCGCTCGAACCCCAGGGCGCGCCTCGTCATCTCGACGAACGGCTTCCAGCCGGGCAAGACCAAGCGCATGATGCCGGCGATCCTGGACGTCGATCCGAAGGTGGCGATCCGCGTGTCGATCGACGGCCTCGACGGCACGCACGACGAGATCCGCGGCATCCCGAACGGCTTCAAGAAGTGCGAGCAGACGCTCGACATCTGCCGCTCGGCCGGCGTGCACGACCTCGGCGTCGGTTTCACGCTGCTCGAGAAGAACGTGCACGAGCTGGCCGACGTGCACCGCTTCACCGAGGGCCGCAACCTCCAGCTCAGCATCACCGTGGCGACGGACTCGTCCATCTATTTCGGCGAGAACAAAGAGGGCATGCGGCCGCAGAGTTCGCACGCCGTGCGCCAGGCGTTCGGTCACATCATCGATGCGCAGTACCGGAAGTGGAACTTGAAGGAGAACTTCCGCGCTTGGTTCAACCGCACCATGATGGAGTACCACGAGACGAGCAGACGGCGTTTCCGCTGCGACGGCGGTTCCGGTTTCTTCTACATGGACTCCTTCGCCAACATCTATGTCTGTCACATCCTCAACGTGCGGATCGGCAACCTGATCGAGCAGTCCTGGGAGGAGCTGTGGACCTCGCAGGCTGCCGAGAAGGGCCGTGCGTTCGCGGCGGGCTGCGACAAGTGTTGGCTCATCTGCACCAGCAAGTCGCAGATCTACGAGAACAAGTGGAGGATCGGTACCGAGATGCTCCGCGACAAGATCAAGACCCACCTGCGTATCGGCTGAACTCCGCTCGGCTTGCGGCGCGCGAGCGCCCCGAGACCGACGCCGCCGGCCGGCACACCGTGCGTTCATCGGCGGCCCGGGCGGACAGCTCCTCTGGCCGACGCAACGCTCGAGATCGGGCGTCTACCTGCTGCGGCTCGAGAACACGAACGGCAAGACCCTGGCCACGGGGCGCGGGATCGTCGTTCGCTAGAGGACAGCGTTCCACCCCCGCGACTTCACCAGGACCAGTCTCTGCTTCATGCGCTTCTCGCCTGCCTGCAACGCGATGCCCGAGGCGTGTACGTCGTGGGTCCGCAAGCACACCAGGCCCCGGACAAGCTCGTCCTCGTGCATGGCGTGTCCGACTGGAGGTTCTACGCCAGACACCGACAAGGTCATTGAGTTCCTGGACCTCGACAGGCCGGTGCATGTGGGGTCACAAAGGCATAGGCACCAACGTCCTTCCTGGATGCCCCACGTCCGAGGTCACTGGTAGAGCGACTTGATGCTCGTCCAGGTGTGTTGTTCCACGGCGACCTGGCAGCTCCTCGGGCCGGGACCGTTCAGGACGACCTCGCCACCCCCGACGCAAACCTTCGAGAAGAAAGGTTCGTCGCAAGCAAGCAGAAACGGGCAGTCCGGATCCGGTGGCACCAGGTCGAAGCCTTCGACGCGCGTTCGGATCCATGAAGACTCCGATGTATTGTGCCGAAGCGGAACTCGACTGCAAAGCGAGCGCGCTAGGGCAACCATCATCCAGCGTGACATCCTGATCCTCCCATGAAGAGCGATCACCGGCGGCATTCTGATGTGGAGTATTCGATGTGGACGCTCAGGGTTGGATCGCCGTTGGCCAGCTTACGGCACATGTGATCTCGCACACGAGCCTCCACGTCCCACGGAGAGCATGCCCCACGCTTCGGCATCCGCTCGACGTGCACTGGGGCTCTCACGAGCGACTCGGTCTCGGAGCCTCGGTGCTTGCCCCGGCGGCGACGCAGGCACATATTGAGTCATTGGATGCTCAGAGGCCGGAGGGGAGTCATGCAGAAACGCCCGGCGCGGAATGCGTGCATGCGTCGCCGAGAGGACGCGGCCGCCCGCGCCGTCGCACGACGCCCCTGGTGTCGGGGCCGTGGCGTCGCTCCTTTGCTCGTTGCTCTGGTCCTGGCCCCGGCGGCCGCAGCACGCCAGGACAGCCCTGCGGCCCGTCTCGCGGCCGCCCTTCCCGATCTTTTCCCGAGCCCCACGTTGGTCGACGCGGTGGAGGGCGGGCAGCAAGGCGCCAGGCTCGTGGGCACCACGGACGCGCAGCGTGAACTGGGGCTGCGCGAGGGCGACGTGGTGGTGGCCGTGGAGGGTCGGGCGCTGGATGCCGACGTGTGGATCTCCGAGGGCATCGGCACGCCGGCCACGCTGACCGTGTTGCGACGTCTGCCGGGAGAGAGGCCCGTTCTCCCGCCCGAGGTGATCGGCCGCCAGGTTCTCGGACAGTTCGTGGAGCTTCCCGAGGCGGAACGTACTCCGATGCGCCTGGCACGGATGCTCGCCAACCAGCAGACGCTCGTGAAGGACGGCGTCGGTGTCATCCTCGTTCCGGCGGGGGCGGGCCGCCAGGATGCCGAGTGGCTGCGCGTGGCCAGCCCGATGCCGCCGGCCAGCGAGGCGGCCATCCAGCAGGTGCGTGACGCCCTGCTCGAGCGCGCACGTCTGCCCCGGATCGAGGGAACCGAAGCGGAAGCCGCCGCGCGTGCGCTCCGGGACGGCAAACATCTCGAGGCCTTGGAGCGTGCCACGCGCGCCATGGCCATCTACGTCGGCGAGGTTGCGAACCGCGAGAAGCGAGATCCGTTGGATGCGCTAGTCGCGATCCACGTGGTGGCTTCCGCCGCAGTGGATCAGGAGCGGCGCGAGCTGATGTCACCGGGTGCGCGTTTCGGTGTGGTCCTGGAGGGATCCTTTCATCACATCGACGAGCTTCTGCCCCAGAACACGTTGTTGGCCATCGAGAGCTCGAATGCCTTCGCCTTCAATGTGGGGCTGAGCGTCGGCCTGTTCCTCAACACGCCGACGGGGGGACCTCCGATCCTGCGCGATCTGCGTTTCCTCGTGGAGTACGGGCTGGCTCTCAACACGTTCGAGGGCTCGCAGGGCGATCTCACGACGGGAACCCCGGGCGAACCCCGGCTCAAGACGACGCTGCATCGTCAGAGCTTCGAGTTCCTCTACCGCCCGCGTGTGCTGTCACGGCTGCGTCCGCTCCTGCGGGGCGGCCCGGCCGTCTTCACGGTCCGGGCACGCGTCTTCGACGATGACGGCTTCGAGACGGAGGAGGTCGTGAAGACGGATCTCGGCTGGATCGTGGGCGCCGGGATCGACTTCATCTATCTGAAGGACCAAGGCCTGCGCGGCACACTGGTCGGCACCTACCGGGTGCTCGACTACAAGTTCCTTCCCCAGAATCACCGCGGCTGGGAGGAGGCCCGCAACGTGCTGAGCGACCAGGTGGAGCTGGAGAACGGCATCTACAAGCTCGACCTGGACGGTTGGCAGCTGGGCGCGATGCTCACCTACGAGTTCTGAGTCCAGATTCACTCGGCAGCGTTCTCGGCTCGTGCCACGGGGATGGGGTCGGGGAAGATCTTCGCGTAGTCGCCCACGGCCCTCGCCGTGCGCGAGGTCCCCATCACGGGGATGTTCCGGGCGATCACCTGTTTGGGGCCACCGTTCTCGAACACGACGACCACGTCGCCGCGCATGAAACCGTCGGTCGTGCTGCATGTGTATCGGAACTGCAGCCGCGCTCCGTCCGGGACCGGGTAGGGATCCAGCGAGGCGAGCGAGGCCGGTGGCAGCTCGGCATCGAAGGGCACTCCAGGACCTCCAGACGATGAACGACCAGGCGCGCTCCGTTGCCGGACCTCCGGCGTCGTGCCGGGCGCCCTCCCGCGATGCGGTCATCCGCAGGAACTGGATACCACGATTCCCCGACTGCGGCCAGGAAATGGCGCGCTCGCCCGCGTCCCCACCTGGGTCAGCTCATGGGCGGGTGCTCCCGGTGCCACTCCGTGGCCTTCTGGTAGCGATGCGCGGCACCGAGGAGCGTCTGTTCCGAGAAGGCGGCACCCATGAGGGTGATCGACGTGGGCAGGCCGTGCTCGCCGAAGCCGTTCGGGACGCACACCGCGGGCAGCCCGCAGAGGTTGCCGGCGGGGATGAGCGGCGGACCCGATTGGACGTCCGGATACGCTTCTCGGAACTTCTTGTCGATCGGGTAGGACACCGTCGAGCGCGTTGGCGAAGCGACGATGTCATAGCGTTCGAAGAGCGCGTTGACCGCGCGCTTCATGGGTGTGCGCACGCGCATCGCCTGCAGGTAGTCGACGGCCGAGGTCATCATCGCCCCGTAGCCGCCCACGCGGTCCGCAGGGCAGCGCAGCTTCGACAGGCCACCTGACAGGATGAGCGGCAGGAACGCTGCTGCGCCTTCGGCCGAAACGATCGTGCTCACACTCGGCCCCCACGGGAAGTCCGGCCACTCGACGCCGCGCTCGATGTCCGCGAAGCGGCCAAAGGCCCCGAGAGCCCGCTCGAAGTTCTCGCGCACCTCGGGCTGCACCTTCTCGACACAGCCTTTCGGGACCGCGACCCGCAGACGTCTCGAAGCGCGCGAGCGCGGGCGCCACCGGAACTTGCGCTTCACGGTCGTGACGTCCTTCGGGTCCTTGCCCGCGATGGCTTCCAGGACCAGAGCACAGTCCTCGGCGCTTCGGCACATGGGACCCAGCTTGTCGAGCGTCCAGCAGAGAGCCATGGCGCCGTGGCGGCTCACGAGCCCGTAGGTCGGACGCAGACCCGAGACGCCGCAGAAGGCGGATGGGGTGAGGATGCTGCCCGAGGTCTCCGACCCGATCGCGAAGCCGACGAGCCCGGCGGCGACCGCCGATCCGGGGCCGCTCGAAGAGCCGCCGCTCCAGAAGTCGAGGTTCCAGGGCGTCAGTCCCGGACCGGTGAACGAGGCGTCCGCTTCGTCGTAGCCCATACCACCGGCCAGCTCCACCATCGACAGCTTGGCCACGAGCACCGCGCCCGCCTTGCGCAACCGCCGCGCCACCGTCGCGTCGTGGTCGAACACCTGGTTGCGGTACGGCTCGGCTCCCCACGTGGTCGGAATGCCGCGTGTCGCGACCAGGTCCTTGAGGCCGTACGGCACGCCGTGCAGCGGGCTGCGGATGCGGCCCCTGCGGATCTCGCGATCGGCCTGGCGCGCCTCTTCGAGTGAGCGGTCTTCGGTGATCGTGACGACGGCGTTCAGCCTTCGTCCCAGCGAGCGCAGCCGGTCGATGTATCCGGAGGTCAGCGCGACCGAGGTGATCTTGCCTTCGCGCAGCCTGCGTCCCAGCTCGCGCGCCGGCAGGAGGTACATGTCCTGCGTGATCATCGGCGCGCCTCCGGTGGGGCGCGGAAGACGAAGGCCGGCTCGTCTGCATTTCCGAGATCGACGTCGCGCAACGTCCTGCCGGCACGCTGCAGGTACTTCAGATCCTGCTCGATCGCGTGCAGCTGTTCCTGGTCGAGGCGATCGCCCCAGCGCTGTTGCACGATCTCGAGAAGACTGCGGACCTCGGGGGGGACCTCCTCGTCCTCGGGCGTCTGTGCGGCGGCGGTTCGCGCGCCCGCAACGGCCAGCGCTGGCAGTGCGGCGCGGACCCAGGGTGCCGCCGAGGTGGCGCCGAGGAGCTGCAGGAAACGCCGCCGGCTCGCACCGGAGCCCGGGCCCGCTTCCTGGTGCGGGATTGCCTCCTCGTTCGCGGGGCCGAACTTCTCGTTTTGCTCGTGCGCGGCTGCGCTCCTTCGTTCCAGCCTCCGGGGCTGCGACGACGCAGGAGACGCCGCGCGGGGTGACCTGCGACGCGGCATGACGGCTCCTTTCCGGGGTCGGGGGCGAGCGGATTCAGCGGGTCGCTGCAATGGAACTCGAAAGCCGGCTGCGGGCACAAGCTGTTTTGGCGGGGCTGCGCCGCTTCAGACCTCGAAGGAAGCGACCACGGGTGCGTGGTCGGACGGGCTGGGCCCTTTGCGGGCGTCGCGGTCGATCCAGGCGTCGGTGCAGCGGTCCGCCAGGGCGGGCGTCGCGAAGACGTAGTCGATCCGCAGGCCCCGGTTCTTCGGGAACGCCAGCTGCCGGTAGTCCCACCACGAGTACTTCTCCGCCTCCTGGTGGTGCAGCCGGAAGGTGTCGGTCATGCCGAAGGCGCAGAAATGCTGCAGCGCTTCGCGCGCCGTCGGGTGGAAGAGCACCTGCGTCCTCCAGAACTCGGGGTCGTGCACGTCGCGCTCCTCGGCCGCGATGTTGAAGTCGCCGCACACGGCCACCGGCTCGTCGGCGCCGTGCCGGCGCTCGAGGAGCGCACGCAACCTCTCGAGCCAGCGCAGCTTCGCCTCGTACGCGGAGCTGCCGACGACCTGGCCGTTGGGGACGTAGGCGGAGAACACGCGCACGCCACGCACCGTCGCCGAGAGGAGCCGGGCGCTGCCCTCGTCCTCGCCGTCCTCGAAGCCCATCCGCACGTCGGCGAGCGGCTCGGTCGAGACGATCGCCACGCCGTTGTACGTCTTCTGGCCGTGCAGCGCCACCCCGTAGCCCAGCTCGCGGAACGCGTCGGTGGGAAACCTGTCGTCGGGGACCTTGGTTTCCTGCATGCAGAGAACCCCGATCTGCTGCGTGTCCAGCCATTCCAGCACGCGGTCCTGGCGCGCGCGGACCGAGTTGACGTTCCAAGATGCGATTCTCACGCCATGCTCCCACCGGCTGTCTCGAACGACATCGGATTCCGGAGGGCTCGAACGGCCGGGCCGTTGCGGATCTCAGGCCGGCCGTCGTCGCTTTCCCTGGACCTGTGGACTGCGCCCTCCTGGGTTCTGGAGCAGCACCTCGATCGGTTTGCTCGCTTCGCCGAAGTACAGGCTCTGGTGCGGGAAGGGGATCTCGATCCCGCGGTCGTCGAAGGCCTTCTTGAGACGTCTGCGATACTCGCGCCCGATGGTCCACTGCTGGATGGGGCGCGTCTTGATGCGCGCCTTGATGATGACGGCGCTGTCTTGGAACGCCTCGACGCCGAAGATCTCGATTGGCTCGAGGATCTTGTCCGCGAACTCCGGATCCTCGCGCATCGCATCGGCCGTTTCCGCCATGACCTCCATGACGCTGTCGGGATCCTCCTTGTAGGCGACGCCGATCTCGAAGACCATCGCCGACCAGCCCATCGTCATGTTCGACAGGCTCGAGATGGTGCCGTTCGGGAACACGTGCACGACCCCGGAAAGGTCGCGGAGCACCGTGGTCCGCAGGTTGATCGCTTCGACGAGACCGCCCGTGCCGTTGATGATGGCCACGTCGCCCGTGCGGATCTGATTCTCCAGGATGATGAAGAAGCCGCTGATGATGTCGCGGACCAGGTTCTGGGCGCCGAAGCCCACGGCCAGACCGGCGATGCCGGCGCCCGCGATCAACGGCGCGATGTCGACGCCCAGCTCTTTGAGGATCAGCATGACGACCACGAGCCAGATGATGACCCTGGCAGCCTTCTGGAGGATCCCCGTCAGCGTCGCGACACGCTTGCGGAACTCTTCGACTTGAAGTGCCCCTTCCTCGCCGCGCTTGACCATGAATTCCTGCAGCTTCGAAACGGCGTACCGCAGGATCCGCATCAGGACGAGAGCCAGGACGAGGATGACGAGGATCGAGGGACCGGAGCGAATGAACCACTCCACGGTCTCGGACAGGGCCTTCTGCCAGAAATCGACTTGCAGCCATTCTCCCATCTCGGACTCCTTGTGTGTGAACCGGAATGTCGCCGGAAGCTGGGTCGTTTATAGGAAGCGCGCGAGTGCGTGTCAACTCGGCCGCCGGGATCCGGGCGTTCGTGGCGACGTGCACGGAGATCGGGCGGCCCGCCGAGGCACCGATCCGCCGCGCGCGGCCCCACCCGGAGAGGCTGCATCCGCTGCCGCCCACGCCCTCCCCCGGCGGCCGCTCGGCTCGGCGCCAGACTCGGTGATCTCCGCAGTGCGGCTCTTGCCTCAACCGACCTCATGGGGTAGAAAAGATCGAGCGTCCTGGAACCCGAGGAGGAACCCATGTCCGAGGTCAAGATCACGACCCTGCCGAACGGGCCCTATGTGGTCGAGGGACCGATCCAGCTCGTCGACGGCCGCGAGACGGCCGTGGAGACCAGCGATCGTCCCAAGCTGGCCCTGTGTCGTTGTGGTGCTTCGGCCAACAAGCCGTTCTGTGACGGCTCGCACGGCCGGGTGGGCTTCCAGGATCCGGCGCCCGAATCGGGGGGCGACTAGCTCGACTTCCAGGCACGGGAGGGTCGCAATGCAGCCGGCGCTCGATGTCGTGCCTCTGGCGGTGGGACCGCAAGCTCCTGCGCCGGCGCGCAAGGGCGACGTCGAGGCCAGAAGTGCTCCCAGGCACGAGCCGCTCTACAACGTGGTCCTTCTCGATGACGACGAGCACACGTACGAGTACGTGATCGAGATGCTCTGCGCTCTGTTCGGTCACAGCATCGAGGAGTCCCTCCGCATGGCGAGCGAAGTGGATCGCGAAGGTCGGGTCATCGTCGACACGACGCACCGCGAGCGCGCCGAGCTCAAGCGCGACCAGATCCACGGCTTCGGCGCCGACCCACTCCTGCGCGGTTCGAGGGGCTCGATGCGGGCCACCATCGAGCCCGTGACCGGCTAGACCGCGACCGGGTGAATGTGCATGTGTGCTCCATATGGTCTAGGACGCTCGAGCCGGGCAGGTGCGAGGAGGATTCGTGGGCGCGACGGTCGGGCCCCAGCGCGGCACGATCCGCAAGACCCTCTGGGTGCGGCGATCCGATCGCACCCCGATGCTCTATTGGTGGAGCCTGCCGCTCTCGCTGCGGACGTTCGCATCCCTCTACGAGGAATCGCTCCGGACCTCGCGCGCGCTCGTGCGTCCGGCGGTGGCCGTTGCGGGTTGTGCGCCGGAGATCGGGGCGCGGCCGGTTGAGGGAAACGCGATGTTGGTGTCCGACGTCACGGCCTTGCTCGAAGCGCGGGACGACGGACGAGCCGGCGCGTGCAGCATCATCATCTTCCCTGCAACGCATCCGGAAGAGGCCCTCGAGCGCTCCGCGCACCAGCTGCAGGAGGGCCTGGAACGTCTGGGGTTCACCATGGCCATCGTCCCGGAGGACGACGGCCGGATCCGCCATCAGTTCTGCTTCCGCGTCCCCGGGAAGGTGCTCGAGGCCATCGAGCATCTGGCGCATGGCCGCCGCTTCGGGGGCAACCTCGGCCGGGTCGAGATGGCGCTCCTGCAGGGTCTGCTGCTGCGGCCGAAGCAGGTTGCCCGCCTGCGCCTCGTGATGGAGAACGGCGGCGCGTCCCTCGTCGGGATCGATCGGGCTGGACGCCGGCGGATCCACTACCTGGAGAGCGGCAAGGGCTACACGGGAACCTACGAGGAGATGACGCTTCGTGAGGCGGTCGGCGCACGCGCGCGCGAATCCTGGCGCCGCTTCCCGATTGGAGTCGTGATGTTCGCCGGTCTGCCGTTCTTCATCGGTGCCTTCTGGGCCAAGAACATCCTGTCGCGCCGCGGTGACGAAGCCTCGCGCCCTGGTGCCGCGAAGCGCGCCTGAGCCGGTCTCGAAGTCGGTGCCGGTGGGCCTGGGACACGGCCTCGACGTCACGCGGGAGAAGCCAGCATGCGTCGACTCGGAATCCTGACCGGAGGTGGCGACTGCCCGGGGCTGAATGCGGTCATCCGCGCGGTCGTGAAGACGGCGAACCGCCTGCACGGCTTCGAGTGTCTGGGATTCGAGGACGCCTACGAGGGAATGGTCGAAGGGCGTTACCGGAAGCTCGATTTCGACGGCGTCTCCGGCATCCTGCACCTGGGTGGTACCATTCTCGGGACCTCCAACAAGTGCAATCCCTTCCAGTACCGCTCGTCGCCGGGAGCCACACCAGCGGATGTGAGCGAGGAGGTGGTCGGCCGTTGCCTGGGGCTCGGGCTCGAGGCGCTCGTGGTCATCGGCGGCGACGGGACGTTGTCCATCGCGCACGATCTGCATCGCAAAGGGCTTCCGGTGGTCGCGATTCCGAAGACCATCGACAACGACCTGCACGGAACGGATCTCACCTTCGGTCACGATACCGCGGTGGCGATCGCCACCGATGCGATCGACCGCCTGCGAACGACGGCACAGGCGCACCACCGCGCCATGATCGTCGAGCTGATGGGGCGCAACGCGGGCTGGCTGGCGTTGCGCGCCGCGCTGGCCTCCGGCGGGGACGTCGTCCTCATCCCCGAGCTTCCGTTCCAGTTCGAGATGCTCGTCGAGGAGATCCGCCGGCGTCACGAGGCCAAGCGGCGCTTCTCGATCGTCGTCGTCTCCGAGGGCGCGCGTCCCGAAGGCGGCGACGTCGTCGTCAGGCAGATGGTGCCGGATTCCCCCGATCCACTGCGCCTCGGCGGCATCGGCGAGGTCGTCGCCAATGCGCTGCGCGCGCGCGTCCAGGGCGTTCCCACCCGCGTCACAGTGCTCGGGCACGTGCAACGGGGTGGGACGCCCACCGCTTTCGACCGCGTTCTGGCCACCCAGTTCGGTGTGAAGGCGGGGCACCTCGTGAACGAGGGTCGCACCGGCACCATGGTCGCCTACCGTGGCGGGTCGATCCGGGAGGTCGCTCTCGAGGTTGCGGCCCAGGGCCAGCGGCTGGTGCCGCCCGGCCATCCGCTCGTCGCTTCCGCTCGCTGTCTCGGCATGAGCTTCGCCGACGGACGCTGACGACCGCCCCCCGCGACCAGGCACCCGTGCGCCACGCTCGCGACCGGTTCACACCGCTCGTTCGGGCGAGGAACGACGACGCCGTCGCACGTGCCACGCCACGGTGCCCGCGAGGATCGCGCCGATTGCAGCCAGACCGAGCCATCCGGTCGCCGGCACCTGCGGCGCTTCCACGTACCTGTAATAGTCCACCCTCGTGTTGTTCGCCGAATTGGTGTCGTTGGCGCCTCCCCCCGCGGTCACGGTTCCCGTGGCGCGAATGTTGGGACAGACTCCGATCCCTCCTGCACCCGTGCCACCGAGGTCGAGGATCACGTTGCCTCCCACGCCGATGTCCACCGCGAAGCTGCCGGCGAAATGTCCCGAGCACGCCGCCAGCCCGGGCAACCCTGGCAGGCCGGGTTTCGACGGCTCGTCGATGTCGACGGTGGCCGAGATGTTGCCGTGTGCCCCGGCGGCGTATGCGTCGGGGCCGTTGTTGCGGATCTCGAGCTTGACCAGAAGCGACTCCCCGACAACGGGCCGGGAGAAGCCGGGGCTGTACAGGATGGTCCTCACCGCTTCCAGGTCGGTATTGTTCTGGGCGGCTGCGGGCGCCACCGCGAACGAGATCAGGACGGCCAGGAAGACCGTGCGCCGCAGATTCATGTTCCCCTCCATCGCGATTCCAACGGACCCTGTGTGACCTGAGATCCACCTGTGCATGCGTCGGGTCGGGTCGAAAAACGGACCCCGTCGGGTGGTGCGGAGTGTTGAATGGCGACGACGCCCGGACCGACTTCCCGACCCGAGTTGAACGCGCACTTCAGTGGAGCTGACGCGGTGATCATAGCGCTTCCGGCGAGGCGAGTCGAGCCTCCCGGAATGTCGGATCACCGGCACGCGGGCCAGGAACCCAGGTGAGTCTCGGGTGGGGCACCGTTCGGGCGGGTCAGAAGTCGAGGAGCGGCAGCGCGCTCTCGTAGCAGGCCATGGCGTGGGCGAGTGAGGTGCGGCCCTGGAGGTGCTGCGCCTTGAACTCCTCGTGGATGCGGTACATGTACGTGAGGGCCAGGAAGGGGATGCCCTCTTCGTGCTCGCTGACGAGGACGTTGTACGGGTTGTCGGTCTCCAGGTGGTGGTAGCCGTCGAAGATGTCCTCGCGATGCGCCTCGTACATGCGGCGCGTGCACAGAACGAAGCGCGAGCGCGCCGTTTCCAGTGTGGGGAAGCGGTCGCGGTCCACCTGGATCGTGGGGAAGAACTGCGCCAGGGACTCCTTCAGCGCGTCGCGGACCAGCGGTTCGGTGGCCATGACCTCGTCGGCCGCCGCTGCGAGCTGCGCCGCATCCGGCTGGATGGCCTCGAGGAGCCGCCCGAGCACCTCCTGATCGTTGCCTCCGAGCGTCGGCAGGTCGCCGCCCAGCCGGTCGACGACCTCGGAGGGGTCCGGCAGCGCCACCATCTCACGCAGGCGTTCCCACAGCCTGCGCACGAGCGCAGCGAAGCGCGCCTTCTGATAGGTGAAGGCCGCGCGCGCCTCGCGCTGGACCAGCTCCTCCTCGCGCACGCAGATCGAGGCTGCATTGTTGAGGACGTAGAGCCTGCCTTGCAGCTCCTCGCGCTGTTTCTCGCAGAAGTGCGCCAGGCTCTCGTAGACGTGGCAGAGGACGGCGGCGCTGCCGAGCACGAGCGCATGCTCACGGATCTCGCGTGAGACCTCGAGGATCTTGCGGGTCTGCGTCGGCACGGCGACCGTGAGCGTCGCCACGAACCGCTCGACCATGTTCGGACGATGGCCGTCCTCGGGCACGGTGTCGCGCCGCAGCCGCTCGAGGAGCGTGTCCAACCGGGCACGGTTGGGTGACGAGCCGAGCTCGCTCCGGGCCCAGTTGGCGCGGTCGACGACGATCTGCCGCTGATCCTCGAGCTGCTTCTGCACCGTCTGATAGAAGAGCACGGCGCCGGGCAGGTAGCCGTCCGGTCCGTTCGCGACGCGCATCGCTGCGCTGCTGATGGCCAGCCGCGCGCGCTCGATGAGGACGCCCGTCTTCGGCGGTTGTCCTCGACCCTCTGCCATCCGGAGCAGCGAGCCGAGATCCTCCTCGAGGCGTTCGGAGATGTACGCGTGCAGGCGTTCCTGCGGCGGGTGCGCCTCGCGGACCTCTTCGCGCGTGAGCGGGTTGGCGCCGATGCCGAGGGTCTCCACGATCTTCTCGTCCGCCAGCCCTGCCTCGGCCAGACACCTGCTGGCGTCCTCGCGGATCTTCACTTCCTTCTCGTCCGGGAGCGAGTGGGTGACCGCGTCCAGGAACCGGCGGACCGCACGCAGATGGAACAGAGCGGGCAGGCAGTCCGCCTTCAGCCCTGCGACGTTCATGGCGAGCAGCGCCGTCGGATGCTTGCCGCCCTCGGCACCCTTCCAGGTCCGTTCGAGGATGTCCTCCGAGTAGTGCACGCGGTCGCCGTCGAGGTAGCTGCCGAGGCGCGTCATCTCGAGCGCGGCGATGCAGTTGGCCATGATGGACGCAATGACCGGATAGGAGTACGTGGTGTTGCCAGCGCCGCCCGAGAAGATCCAGGTACGGTGCTGCAGGGGGCCCTGGTAGCGCCTGTCCTCGCGCACGCCTTCCTTGCCCGGGTAGAGGATGGTGCGCTCGCCGAGCATGACCTGCTCCCAGAGCATGGCGCTCGCCACGCAGTTCCGTTCCACCTTCTCCTCGGAGACGTTCTGCACGCCGAGGTGTCCTTCGCTGGTGGCGAGAAACAGCTCGAGCCGTACCTTCTTGTGCTTGAGGTGGTCGCGGATCCGGAACAGGAACGGCACCGTCATGCCGTTCGCGACGCCGCCGCCCATGCCGCA
>JBHHXQ010000021.1:0-15584 GCA_046757105.1 Candidatus Krumholzibacteriia bacterium | reverse complement strand
TGCTCGGGTGCTACTACCTGACAATGCCGAAGGACGGAGACAAGGGCGAGGGCATGACCTTCTTCGGGCTCGACGAAGTGCGCGCAGCCTACGACGCGGAGCAGGTCGGCCTGCATGCACGGGTCAAGCTGCGTCTCGAAGATGCGGCGGCGCCGCGTGGCTACAAGATGATCGAGACGACGGTGGGGCGCGCTCTCTTCAGCGAGATCCTGCCGGAGGAGATCGACTACGTCAATGCGACGCTCGACAAGAAGACGCTCAACAACCTGGTCGGCAATTGCTACCGCCACCTCGGCGGCGAGAAGACGGTCGATTTCCTCGATCGACTGAAGGATGCCGGGTTCGACTACGCGACGGAGGCCGGAATCACCATCGGCATCGACGATCTGCACGTCCCGCCGGAGAAGCCGCACATCATCCGCCGTGCCAACGACCAGGTGCGTGGGATCATGCGTGACTACGCCGATGGCGTCATCACGGACAACGAGCGCTACAACCGCGTCATCGACACCTGGACCAACGCCACCACCGAGATCTCGGAGACCCTGTTCGAGCAGCTCAAGCACCAGCAGGACGGATTCAATCCCATCTTCATGATGGCCTCCTCAGGGTCACGAGGCTCGAAGGAGCAGATCCGTCAGCTCTCGGGGATGCGTGGCCTCATGGCCAAGCCGCAGAAGAAGATCACCGGAGGCGTCGGCGAGATCATCGAGATGCCGATCACCGCGAACTTCCGCGAGGGCTTGTCGGTGCTGCAGTACTTCATCTCGACGCACGGCGCCAGGAAGGGTCTGGCAGACACGGCGCTCAAGACGGCGGACGCGGGGTACCTGACGCGCCGTCTGGTCGACGTGGCGCAGGACGTCATCGTCACCGAGCAGGACTGCGGCACGATCATGGGGCTGAACATGTCCGCCCTGAAGGAGGGCGAGGAGGTCATCGAGGCGCTGCGTGATCGGATCGTCGGGCGTACCACCGCGCACGACATCGTCGACCCGTTGAACGGCAACGTGCTGGTCCAGGCCGGTGAGCTGATCGGTGAACACAAGGCCGCCGAGACCGAGGATCTCGGCATCGAGGAAGTCTGCATCCGCTCGGTGCTGACGTGTGAGAGCCGGCGCGGCGTGTGCGCGGCCTGCTATGGCCGCAACCTCGCCACGGGTCGCCCCGTGGACATCGGCGAGGCCGTGGGCGTCATGGCGGCGCAGTCCATCGGTGAACCCGGGACGCAGCTGACGCTGCGGACCTTCCACATCGGTGGGACCGCCGCACGCATCGCGGAGCAGACACAGAAGGTCGCGAGCACCGACGGCCATGTGCAGATCTCCAACCTGCGCGCGGTCGACGGGCGAGACGGTGGGCAGGTCGCCATCGGCCGCAAGGGCGAGGTCTCCATCGTCGACGACCAGGGACGCGTGCGGTCACGTCTCGGAGTTCCCTACGGCGCCGCCATCGCCGTGCAGGACGGCAGCCAGATCAAGAGCGGCGAAGTCATCTACGAGTGGGACCCGTACAGCGATCCGGTCATCACCGACCGCGGCGGCCGCGTGGAGCTCATCGACGTCGTCGAGGGCCGCACCGTGAAGGAAGAAGTCGACGACAAGACGGGCAAGCGCGAGATGATGGTCATCGACGACCGCGAGAAGGTGCTGCACCCGCACGCCCGCGTTGTCGATGCGGGTGGCGCCGTCCGCGACGTCATCCTGCCGACGGGAGGATTCCTCCTCGTCGCCGACGGCCAGGAGGTGGCCCCGGGTGAGGTGTTGTGCAAGATCCCGCGCGACATCTCCAAGATGCGCGACATCACGGGCGGCCTCCCCCGCGTGGGTGAGCTCTTCGAGGTGCGCAAGCCGAAGGAAGCGGCGGTGGTCTCCGAGATCGACGGCACGGTGTCCTTCGAGGGCATCACGCGCGGCCTGCGCAAGATCGTGGTCACGGGTTCGGCCGATCGCCGCGAGTACATGGTGCCGCAGGGCAAGCACCTGCGCATCCAGGAAGCCGACCATGTGACCGCGGGAGACCGCCTCACCGAAGGGCCGTTCAACCCGTTCGACATCCTCAACATCAAGGGTGTGAACGCGGCGCAGGAGTATCTCGTCAACGAGATCCAGGAAGTCTACCGGCTGCAGGGCGTGCGCATCAACGACAAGCACATCGAGGTCATCGTGCGCCAGATGCTGCAGAAGGTCCTCGTCGAGGATCCGGGCGACACGAGGTTCCTCGAGGGCGAGCAGGTGGACAAGGCGGAGCTCAAGAACGAGAACGAGCGCGTTCTCGCCGAAGGCGGTACGCCCGCCACCTACAAGCCGCTGCTGCTCGGCATCACCAAGGCGAGCCTGTCGACCGAGAGCTTCATCTCGGCGGCCTCCTTCCAGGAGACGACGCGGGTGCTCACGGAGGCAGCCATCCAGGGCAAGCGCGACGAGCTCCTCGGCCTGAAGGAGAACGTCATCATGGGTCACCTGATCCCCGCGGGCACCGGCGTGTCCCGCTACCGCTGGATCCGCGTCGAGGACGATCTGCTCGAGCAGGAACCGATCGCGCCCCTCGTCGGCTTGCCGGAGAACGAACCCGAGGCCGTCGTGGCCTCGCCCGCGCCCGACGAAAAAGGGCCACCCAGCGAGGAGGCCATCGAACAGCAGCAGCCCTAGCCGGCCCTGGCCGCGAAGCTGCACGTTTCTGGATGCGGGGTGCGCGTCGGCGCGCCCCTCCTTTCTCGGGTGCCGGGAAGCGTGCGTCCGACCCTTCGTCCTGCATCCCGCAGGTGCTGGTTCCGCTGTCGGATGGCGATGGTGACGACAGGCGGGAGACGGCGGTGACCTCGGAGATGACCTGCTGACCGGCGAGGTGCGCGCACCCGCCTCATTCCCTGGTGCCACCCGGTTCGGACAGGCCCTTCAGGCGGCGCCGCCGCCGAGCAGGTCGTCGGTGACGTTGTCGCTATCGGCTTCGATCTTGCCACTGAAGTCGGGCGCGAGCATCCCGAGAGCCCGCAGCAGCAAGGCGTCGTTGTCCCGGGCGACGGCCTCGGCCAGGGTCTCGAGACCGTGCTGGAGCGACTCGGCGCCGGGAGGCGTCGATTGCGATACCAGGATCTGGGGGTGCACCGTCTGCTGTGGGTCTTCTTGGATCGCCCACAGGCGTTCCTCGAGCTTCTCGCCGTCGCGCATTCCCGTGTACTGGATCTCGATGTCGCGATCGGGATCCAGACCCGACAAGCGGATCATGTGCCGGGCCATCTCTTCGATCGCGATTGGCTCGCCCATGTCCAGGATGAAGATCTCGCCTCCCTTTCCCATCGTTGCGGCCTGTGTGATGAGCTGGACCGCCTCCGGTATGGTCATGAAGAATCGCTTCATGTCGGGCGAGGTGACGGTGACCGGCCCTCCCCTGGAGATCTGCTCCCGGAAGACGGTCACCACGCTGCCTTGGCTTCCGAGGACGTTGCCGAAGCGGACGGTGGTGAATTGGGTCGCTGCGCCGCGTCGTGCGTGCTGCTGCACGATGAGCTCCGCGATTCGCTTCGTGGCCCCCATGACGCTGGATGGCTCGACCGCCTTGTCGGTCGAGATGAATACGAGGGAATGCACCCCGGAACGCTCCGCTGCATTCGCGACGTTCAGGGTGCCGAACACGTTGTTGCGCACCGCCTCTCGGATGTTCTTCTCCATGAGGGGAACGTGCTTGTAGGCCGCCGCGTGGAACAGGACATGCGGGGACGCCGAGGCAACGACGCGCTGGATGCAGCTCGAATCCGTGACGTCACAAACGAGGGTCTCCAGGGGAAAGTCCGCGTGCAGCGCCCGCAGCTCGTGCCCGAGGTAGAAGAGACCGTTCTCGTTCTGGTCGAGAAGGCAGAGCGCTGCCGGACGGTACCCCACGATCTGGCGACACAGTTCGCTGCCGATCGAGCCGGCTGCCCCGGTCACCAGAACGCACTTGCCCGCCAGGAACCTGCGGACCTCGCTGCTGTCGATCTTCGTGGGGTGCCGTCCGAGAAGATCCTCGATGCAGACCTCGCGCACACTGCGCACGAGCACGCGGCCGTCCATGATCTCGCGCAGTCCGGGCACCGTGCGGTACGGCACCCGGGCCGCCTGACACGTCTCCACCATGCGGCGCATCTGCCGCCCACTCGCGGACGGCGCGGCGATGATGATCTCCTCCACCCGGTGCCGCTGCACGATCTCGAGCGCGTCCTCCTGCGTCCCGAGCACGCGGATGCCGTGGATCTCGGCGTCCTGCTTGTACGGGTTGTCGTCGATGAAGCCGACCGGCACGTATCCGGGCTCCACCTGGCGCTGCATCTCGCGCACGATCATCTCGCCGGCGCGTCCGGCGCCGAGCACGAGGACGCGTAGCCCCCCCTTCGGACGGTTGAGAAACTCCCGGTGGAAGCGCGGCGCCAGCCGCAGGCTGCTCGTCAGCAGGAATACCAGCGCCGATCCCATGGGCACGACGGTGCGAGGGACGCCGTCGAGGTGCAGGAGGAAGAGAAGCTGGATGAAGGCAATCGCCCCGATCGCCGTGCCCTTGGCGATCCGGAACACCTCGGTGGCACCGGCAAACTCCATCCGCACGCGGTACACGCCCATGAACGTGAAGCCGCAGACGAAGCACAGCATCAGCAGGGGCAGGGACCGGAGCATGCCGTGTAGATACTCGACCGGAACTTCGCCGTCGAAACGGAGCACATACGCAGAGCCGTAGGCCGCCGTCACGGCCATGAGGTCGAGCACGAGAAGGAAGATCCGCTGGCGCATTCTTCTCCACGACATGCTCACACCTCCAGGAAGCCCAGCGCCACGATTCCGGCCAGCGCCGCGGCGGCCCAGAAGAGCAGCACGACGCGCGACACATGCACTCCGTGGCGAATCAGGACGTCGTATGTGTGACTGCGGTCACCTGCGAGCAACGACCGCCCGCGCAGCGCCCGCCGGATGACGGTAATCCCGAGCTCGAGGAGTGGCACGGCGAGGACGACCCACGGGAGGATCTGCATGCGCACTGCGTGCTGGCCGCGTGAGAGGGTCATGGCGGAGAGGGCGAGCAGCAGGCCACACGACATGCTGCCGCAGTCGCCCAGGAACACCTTCTGCCTGCCGCGTGACAGGTTGTAGATCAGGAAGGCGACGAGGGCACCGCAGAGCCCTGCATCGAGGTCGCGCCAGGCCGGCAGGCCGCGCTCGTGCAGGGCCACCGCCAGCGCCGCCGCCGCGATCGCCGCGACCCCGCCGGCCAAGCCATCGAGACCGTCGAGCCAGTTCAGGGCGTTCGTGGCCGCGACGAGGATCAAGCCGGCCAGGAGCACGTCCGCCGCGAATGGCAGGGCATGCGGCCGGAAGCCCAGCAAGGCCGCGGCTGCTCCCAACGCCAGCTGCACGGCGAGACGCGTCCTGGCGGAGAGGTGCACGCCGTCGTCGGCGAGCCCCAGGAAGAAGACCCCCGCGGTCAGCGCGATCGCCGCTGCCAGGTCGTCGCCGGTCGTGTCACGCATGATGAACGGCAACAGCAGTGCGACGGCCGCGAAGATCCCGACGCCGCCGAGGCGTGGCACCGGGCGCGCGTGGACCTGCAGAGGTCCCGTGGGCACGTCGAGAAGCCGCGCGGGCCCGAGCAGCAGTCGCGCCAGCGGAATGGCCCCCAGGGCCAGGAGAGCCGCGCCGACGGCGAAGCCGAATGCCGGAATGTGGATCATCATGCTCCCGATCTCGGGTTCCAGAACGTCTGTCTCTCGCCGCGCAGCATGCGC
The DNA here is from genome assembly GCA_046757105.1 of Candidatus Krumholzibacteriia bacterium. Classification (GTDB taxonomy): domain Bacteria; phylum Krumholzibacteriota; class Krumholzibacteriia; genus JBHHXQ01. The sequence continues at coordinate 9,832 of JBHHXQ010000021.1, read as the reverse complement.
ACCGATGCCAGGAGCCCCGCGGTGTTCACGAGGCAGAAGTAGAGCGGGACGCGCAGCCAGATCGGAGCGCCACGGCGCCGCTCGATCAGCTTGCCCGCGAGGGCCGCGACGTAGAAGGCGAGCTGCGCCGCGAGCGTCACCCGGAAGAAGGCATGATCGAAGTTGATGACCGAGAGCGCCAGGAGGCCCACGAGCGGCAGCCACACCAGCCAGCGGATCACCTTGTGACAGAGCACATTGAAGAGGAGCCACGGCGTCAGACCAACGTGCACTCGCGCGAGATCGACGAGCGTCCACGCGTCCCGCATGATGATGCGCACCTTGCGCCGGAGCTCTCCCCGTGCGGTCGTTCCCGCCTTCTCGTAGGCCAGCGCGTGGGGTTCGTACACGACCCGAGAGCCGGCAAGGACGCAGCGCAGCGGGACCATCGTGTCATGGTCCCAATCGCCCTCGACGGGGCGGTAGAGGCTCCGACGCACGGCGTAGATGGCGCCGTTGGCGAAGAGCAGCGCGCCGGTGCGACTCTGCATGCGCTTCAGGTGTGACTCGTAGCGCCACTACAGCTCCTCGCCGAAGCTCACGGCGGTATCGCCGGCGTTGGAGTGCGCCAGACGCCCGACCACGCATCCCACCGTGGGGTCGTCGAAGTGGCGGACCAGGCGCCTGAGCGCGGCGCGGTCGTACATCGTGTTGGCATCCGAGAACACCAGGATGCTGCCGCGGCTGCGGGGTGCGGCGTAGTTCTGGGCGCCGGTCTGCGAGCCGCGCTCGGGACGGCGGATCAATCGCACGCCGCGGTCGGCCCAGGTCCTCGCGATGGCGTCCGTGCCGTCGGTGCTTGCATCCGAGGCCACGACGATCTCGAGCCGGTGGCGCGGGTAGTCGAGCGACAGGCTGTTCTCCAGCTTTGCCGGCAGGACGTTCTCCTCGTTGTGGGCCACGATGAGGAGCGTCAGCGTGGGAAGCGCGTCCTCCGCCCGTGTGTGCGTCCCACGATCACGCCGTCGCGCACCCACGATCGTCAGGAGGAGCGGGTAGCCGAAGTACGTGAAGGCGATGCTTCCCAGCAAGATGAAGAAGAGTGCAATCATGGGAGGACCTCCCGGGAGAGCATGGAGGGCGCGTCCTGGGGCTTCCGTGAGGTGGCGATCGCCGGATCGAACAGGAGACGGTACGTTTCCAGCAACGTGCGGCGGCTGTGCTCCCAGTTGAGCTCGCGCTCCACCGCCTCGCGTCCGGCACGGCCCGCGGCCCGGCGCCACACCGGGTCGCGCAGGAAGGGCCGGACCCGAGCGGCGATCTCCTCGGCGGTGACCGTCTCGAGCAAGTCTCCACACCTGTGCTTGCGCACGAGATTCCCGAGACCGCCGATGTCGGTCGTCAGCACGGGAACGCCGAATGCCAAAGCCTCGAAGAACTTCGTGGGCGTGATGTGCCGGAACCAGGCAGTTCGCTTCTGGGGCAGCACGGCGACGTCGATTTCGGCGTACAGACGCGGGAGGTCCGCGTACGCGTATCCCGGCTGCAGGGAGACGTCCGGGGTGTCGTGGAGGAGCGTGCGCAGGTGCGCCTCGTACTCCGGCGTCGAGGCCCCGGCCAGAAGCAGCCGCAGCCCGGGGAACTCGGCGCGCAGGAGCGCGTGGGCTTCGAGAAGCTCCTCGACGCCCATGTCGTGGTAGAGGGCGCCGACGCGACCGAGGGTCAGGGGCCGGCCGGCGCGTGGGACCGCGCGGTCCTTCGAGAGGGTTGGACGCGGCCAGTTGGCGACGAGTTGGACGTTGCGAGCCCGCATGCGACGGTAGCGCCGCACCTGGTACTCGTTGGTGACGAGCACGGCGGCGGCCCACGGCAGCAGGGCCGTCTCGAGCCCCACGGCCGCCGCGCGCAGCAGCGGCCGGAGTCGGCGAGCGTCGGCGTAGTAGCTCGGCTCGTGCGCGTCGAAGACGAGAGGGATGTGCAAGCGCAGGGCGAGCCCCACGCCGAGCGCAAGCGTCTCCAGATCGTGGCAGTGCAGGGCGTCGAAGCCTCCGTGGACGCAGCACCTCCACGCACGGCGATAGAAGCCCAGCAGGGCGGGGATCTGTGCCGCCCCGCGACCGAACGTCGAGGGCACGTGGATGCGGTGGATGGCGACGCCCCCGCGCTTCTCCTCCACGGGGGACCTCCCGGGGCGGTCCCACGCGACCACGGTGACGGCGTAGCCCTCGGCGGCCAGATCAAGCGCTTCCTTCTCGACGCGCGGGTCGTTGTCGAACGGATTCGACAGGATCATGGCGATGCGCCGTGGCTGCATCTCAAGACCCTCCGATGTGCACGTGTTGGAGGTTCAGGGCTTCGAGGCTCGCCCCGAGCACCGCGTCCACGCTCAGACCCCGCATGCAGTCGCGGGTGCCGAGCGGGCAGCCCTCCGAGCGACACGGGGAGCACGAAACCGGATGACTCAGGACTCGCGCGGTGGAATGGCGCGGGATCCATTCGTGCGCCGGATTGCGCCCTCCCAGGAGCGCCACCATGGGGAGCTCCGCGAGGCTCCCCAGATGCATGACGCCGGTGTCGAGCGTGACGAGGAGATCGGCCCGCTGGAGCAGCCCGAGCAGCTCGGACACGGACAGCCGGCCCGCGAGCAGCCGGGCTCCGGGAACGGCGGCCGCGACTCCCGCAAGCGATGCGGCCTCCTTCGCGGAGCCGGTCAGCACGAGACGCACGCCGGCGGCCGACCGCAGGCGCCGCGCCAGCTCGATCCAGCGCTCGTCGGGCCACAGGTTGCAGATCTGGTTGCAGCGCGCGTGCAGCACGACGAGAGGACCCGATCCCGCACATGCGTCGAACGCGGCGTGGGCCGCGGGTTCCACGATTGCACACCCATCCAGACGCGGTACTGCCTGCTCCGGGGGGGCGCCGAGGGCCACCGCGAGGTCCAGCCTGCGGTCGACCTGGTGTTCCTCTTCACGCCAGAGAACCGTCAGGTCCAGGAGCGGGGCGTGTCCGCGGACCGCGAAGCCCGCCGTGCGTCGAGCGCCCGTGAGCCTCGCGAGGATCTGGCTGCGGAGCAGCGGAGAGGCTACGAGCGCCCAGTCGTAGCGCTGCCGCCGCAGGCGCGCGACCTCGAGCAGGAGCCGCACAGCGCCGGAGGCCACCCGGATCTTCCCGATCCCCGGAAGAAGCGCCAGCGCCTCGGCGCTCGCGTGCGAGGCGAGCGCGTCGAAGCGTGTGCGTGGGTGGCTCGCGAGCAGCGCCCGCAGTGCCGGCAGGAGCACGAGCGCATCGCCGAGGCCTTCGCGCTCGACGACGAGGACCCGCTCGCCGTCGCACAAGCGCCGGTCGGCGGGCTGCTGCGCCGCGGCTGGCGCTGGCGCTCCGGAGGACCGACATGCACCCGCAGCGCCGTGCATTCGTGCATCCCGGCTTCGAGACGTGGGGCGGGCCGCGAGCATGCGAGCTGCAGCCCTCGCTGCGGCGCGGAGCGCTCGTGCACGCAGGCCGTCCGGCCGCAATGCCGTCTCGATCAGCGCCTCGAGCATCGAGGCGCGCGTGTCGTCCCACGACTGCGCGAGACGCTCGGCGCTGCGGGCCGCTGCGAGCCCCATTCGCGCGCCGCGCTCGGGGTCGTCCAGGAAGAGCTGCAGGGTTTCTGCGAGGAGTTCCGCGTCTCCGGGCTCGACGTGGTATCCCGTCACGCCGTGCGTGACGAGCCCGGCCGCGCCGCCGTGTCTGGTGACGATGGCCGGCAGACCCGCGGACATCGCCTCGAGGACCGAAACGCCGTAGCCTTCCCACCAACTCGGGAGGACGAAGAGGTCGTGCTCGAGGTACACGCGGCGCAGCTCCACGGGATCGCGGACGCGACCCACGAAATGCAGCTGTGCCTCGATGCCGAGATGGCGAGCGCGTCTGCGCAGCCGGTCCACGTACGGACCGCAGGTGGGGTCGTCGCGCTCCCCTACCAACGTCACCTGCACGTGCGACGTGGCCAGCCGGCCGACCGCCTCGACGAGGCCGTCGAGGCCCTTGACCGTCTTGCACTGGCCGCCGACGAAGAGGACACGCAACGCTCGGGGCCCGGGGCAGACGCGCCGGGTTCGCGGCCGGTGACGGTGGATCTCGTCGAGCCCCGGGGTAACCACGCGGACCCGGGATGGCTTCGCTCCGAGACGCAGCATCTCGTCGCGTGTCGCGTCGCTGTTCGCGACGACGAGGGATGCTGCGCGCACCTCGACCCGGGCGGCCCAGCGCTCGATCCAGGCGCGGATGCGTGTGGCCCCGGCGTGGTGATAGATGCCTTGCACGACGAGAACCGGGCGCGCGCCCACGAGCAGTCTCGCGAGCCAGCTCACCACACCGAGGTGCCCGCGGTTCGTGAGATCGTGCACGACCAGAGCGCCGCGCAGGCGGCGCAGCCGAATGACGTACCAGAGCACGAGGTAGAGCGTGTGCAGGGCGCGCAGGAGTGCCAGACGGCGGGAGCGCACGCCGAGCCGCGGCTCCAGGAGGTCGCGCAACTCGGCACACTGCGCCGCGGCTTCCCGGATCTCATGGAAGTACCGGTCTCCGCCCGTGCAGATGCTCCTACGCGAGGGATCTTGACCGATGAACGTGATCCTCATCCTGAGCTGGTCGTCCTTCTTGAATGGCGGGTGGATGCTTCCTTGCGAACGAGCTGGCATAGACGCGCTCGAGCCTCAGGGCCGTGCGCTCGATGTCGAAGTTGCGGGCCGCGTGCTCCCGTGCGAGCTGCATCTGCCTGGCGCGCTGCTGACCGGGCCTCCCCAGTCGGAGCAGGGCCGCGGCGATGGTCCGTGGTCGTGGCTCGACGAGGCAGGCGCCGCCCTCGCCGAGCACTTCCTCGAAGAGCGGGCTGCGACGCGCCACGACGGGTCGACCGCAGGCCATCGCCTCGACGGCGGCCAGGCCGAAGCCCTCGCGTCCGTCGCTCGGCATGACGAAGACGTCGAGCGCCCAATAGACGGTGCGGACGTCCGGCGCCCACGGGAGCCGAAGCAGGTGCTTGTCGATTCCGAGCTCACGAGCGCGCTCGAGCAGTCGGGAGCGCTCGGGACCGTCACCCACGAGCAACAGACGCGCGCCGGGGAGCCGGCGGAGAACGAAGGGGAACGCCTCGACGAGGAGATCGAGCCTCTTGAAGTCGACGAGTCGCCCGGCGGCGCCACAGACGTAGGCCTCTGCAGGAAGACCGAGCGCGCGTCGCGCCTCGCAGCGCTCGTGAGGTCGTGGCGGGCGAAAAGCGCCGAGGTCGACGCCGTTCGGAAGATCGACGACCCTCCAGGCATCGCGCACGAGCAGTGCACGCCTCCGGGCCCCGACGGTCGCCGATGCCGCGAAGACCGCATCGGCCATGCAGGACGTCAGGTTGACGGCCAGGCGGCTGCGCAGTCCGGCTGCGACCGGGTTGTGATCATGCAGGAAGACGAACGGCACGCCGGCCAGGCGAGCGGCGAGCGCGCCGTAAGTGTTGTTCAGCGGTCCGTGCGTGTGAACGGCATCGGGACGCGCGCGGCGCAGGGCCCTGGTGAGGGACCGAAGCACGCCGAACTTCCCGGCCAGGCCGTCTCGCCTCCGCGAGAGCGCACACGGGATCTGGATCGTCTGCAGTCCTGCAGCTTCGAACTCCCGGCGGACATCGGGAAGGTCGCGGCCGCTCGTGGTGCCCACGGTGATGCCGTAGCGCTCCGGGTCGAGCCTCGAGAGCAGATCGAACAGAAGCCGTTCGGTGCCACCTCGAGCGAGCTCGGAGACGAGGTGCAGAACCCGAAAGCGTCTGGGTCTCATCGTGCCTCCAGCGAGCGCAGCCCGGTTCCGAGGCCGAGAACGGTCCACAGCGGAACGTCGTAGAGCAGTGAGCCGTACGTGGCCTCGTAGATCAGGGCCGCAGCGAACGCCGCGACCAGAGCGGCGCCGATGGCGCTGTACTCCGGGTCGCAGCTGCGGGCAAGGCGTACGAGCAGCCGCAGGTGCACACCAAGCATCGCGAGCAGGAGCAAGAACCCGATGATCCCGAGTTCGGCGAGCACCAGGAGGAACGAGTTGTGCGCGTAGACGATGTTGCGGGTCAGGCGCATAAGCGCTTCGTCGCTGCCCGCGTGGGCCTGGAAGGCTCCGTATCCCACGCCAAGCAGAGGCGAGCTCCGGAGCATGTGCAAGGAGGCCGAGGCCAGCGCTGCACGAATCCCGAGGGGGCCGTTGGGACTCAAGTCGCCCTGGACCAAGCTCGTTGCTTTGTCGAGGATGGAAGGGGTGAGGCGTGGTGTGAGCGAGCCGTGCAGCCCGAAGGTGGCAACGAGCAGTACCAGCACCGCCATCACTCCTCCTGCGTGGAGCCAGCCACGCCGTAGAGACAAGAGAACAAGTAGTCCGATCCCGAGACTAATCCAGTTGGTGAACGACAAGCTGAAGAAGAGCGCCATGCTGCTCACGATCATGAAGGCGAACACCGACAGCCGGCGAAGGAAGCCCACTCGTTCGTGCACGCGCCCCCACATCAGCAGGATGCCGACAACCAAGAAGTTTCCCAAGTGGTTCGAGTCTCTGAGAACCGAGGTGATTCGGGTGAAATCCGGCTGCAGCAGCGACGCCGACGGTGTCGCCTGTGCGTAGTAGTAGCGCAGCAGGTCATTGTGCCCCTGCATCTGTTGATAGAATGCCACGAGTGCCAACGCGAATGTGGCGATCACGTATCCGTCGATGCAATGGCGGGCTTGCCGCCGCGTCCGCAGGCCGAGGGCGAGCACTAAGTAGAGAACCAGTGCATGAGCGATGTACTTGTAGAATGTCGGTCCGCTGGTTGCCAGGATGTCCGGAAACACGAACTGGTCCTGCTCGACTGCGGCACGAAGATAGAGCGACACACACGTGTACAGGACCAAGGCCAGGACCAGACCGGACTCGAGCTTGCGGAACGGACGGCGCCAGCGCCGCAGCCCCATTGCGGGCAGAGCGACGACCGATACGGCGGCCAGATACCCCGGCATCGCAAAGCAGCTGCGCTGCAGGACACCGGCGGCCAGCATGAGCGGCTTCGTGTCCACCCGGACGTAATGCAACAAGTAGAGCACCAGGCATCCGAGCAGCAGAAGGGTCGCCACCCAGGACGACACCGCAAGGCAGCCGGCCACCAGCGAGAATGCCACTCCGAGAAGGAAGATCACGGGTTCCCTCCAAGTGCGAGTGCCGCGTCACGGCGCACGAAGAACACGAACCAACCGTCTTCCCGCAGCTCGACCGAACGCGCTTCGTAGTCGCGTGCGAACTCCGAGGAGCGTACGAGATCCTCTCCATCGAAGCGCAGCTCCAGACGTTCCAGGAGCGCCTCGGAACCGCGATCGAGAGGAGACTCCGGGTACAAGCCGTTCCAGTCGACGGTGAGAATGGTCGGATGCTGCTCGAACACGTAGCGCGCGTCGTACTTCTCGTGGCCCGCGGCTCCGCCTCCGGGGACACGACGCCGGGCGACGTCGCGGTTCGTCAAACCCAGACGATCGACGACACGCGCACGCGTGTGGTAGCCGATGGCTCCGATGGCCGAGACTGCCACGCTGTCGTCCGGTCCGAGTCGAGGGCCGAGCCAGCGTGCGATGGAGACGAAGTCCTGCATGACGTGGCGATGGTGTCGCCAGGCCGGGTAGGCGTTGGCCGTGTGCGCGCCGAGGGCCACCAGACACACGACGCCGACGATCTGCGCAGTCCGCCGGTGCGATGCCACCGCGAAGAACACGTCCTGGAGCAGGAGGTATCCGAGCGGCAGCACCGGGACCAGGAAACGGAACGCCGGCAGCCCGTCGCCTCCCAGGAGGACCGTGCTGCCGAGAAGGCCCAGGGCGACGATCGCGGGGATCTCCCAGCTGCCGCGGCGCAACAGGAAGCCGGCCATGAACGGCAGGGACCAGACGAAGAGACCACCGTAGTGCACCGCGAAGCGCAGCACGTACTCGGCGCCCCGGACCGCGGCCGGAATCCCCCAGATGACCTTGGCGTGGTAGGTGTTCGGTAGCCAAGTGCCATAGTACGCGTGGCGCGCGGCCAGGAGAGAGAGCCCCGCAACGAGGGCTGGCAACGTGAGTTCCACCAGCGCGCGCCGGGAGAACGTTCGCCGGGTGAGCCACGCCCCGATCACCAGGAGCGCCGGGACAGCTGCGGCCTCGGGACGGACGAGGACGTTGAGCGCCGCGAATGCACCGGCGCGGCGGAGGTGGTCGTGGCTCGTCGCATGCACCGAGGCCAGGAGCAGGAAGGCGAACAGCGGGGTCTCGAGCCCCGAGCCGGCCCAGGTTGCGAAGGCGGGGTTGACCGCCAGGAGGAGCACCGCCGCACTGGCCCGAGTGGGAACGCCGTTCTGCCGCTCCAAGCTCCAGTGTCCCAGCAGCACGAGTGTCGCCAGAGCGCACAGCAGACCGGTGATGCGCGCGAACGCGAGTGGATCGCCGCCGCAACGAACGACGCCTGCCAGCGCCAGCGTCCACAGAGGATTCGTGAACCCCTCCGTGCGCTCGCCGATGTTGAAGACGAGACCATGGCCCTCGGCGAGATGGCGTGCAAAGCGCATCGTGATGTACGCGTCGTCGACGACCAGGTCGCGGTGTGCCGCGTGTGCCACGAGGACGATGGCTGCACACAGAAGCATGGCACGCGCGTGCCCGCGTCGGGCGAGGAGCAGGGCCGTCCCTGCTCCGGCAAGAGCCACGGTGTTCCAGATCCATCCGTCGAACACGGCTACCACCCCCGAAACGGCCGTGTCAGAAGGGCACGTTCCTCGGCGTCGAGTCCGCTGATGGCTCCGAAGCCGGCCAGGTAGCACACGCCGAAGACGAGGCCGGCGACGAACAGGGAGGCCAAGGTGTCCGGTGCCCCCGTCCTTTGCATGGCGAAGACCGTGCGCAACGCCAGACTGGCGACGACGGCGAAGCCGGCAGCGACGAGCGGTGCGGTGAGATGGCGGCCCAGGAAGGCACCGGCGGGCTCCTCGAGCAGGCGCATGCGACGGTGCATCCACACGACGCCGAATCCCGCGATGCCGAGCAGCGTGATCGAGGCGGAGGCCTGTGCACCGCGCAGGCCGAAGAGCGGCACCAGCGCGCATCCCAGCACGACCTGCAGGAGCACGTGCGCGGCTGCGGTCCGGGCTTCGAACTGCACGAGCCCGAGGCCGCGGGCCAGTGTCAGCGGCACGGCGAGCAGGACGTTGCCGAGGTGCGCCAGAGTGAGAAGGCGCGCCGTCCAGATCATCTGCGGGCTGCACGAATCACCGATCCACATTTCCAGAAGGCTCGGCATGTAGATGACCGCGAATGCCGCGAGCGGCAGGGACAACGCCGAGGTGTAGCGCATCGCACGGCGGTACACGCGGCGGACTTCCGGCACGCGAGACGTCGCCGAGAGATGGCTCACCACCGGCACGATGGCGGAAAGCAGCAACGAGGGCAGCATGCGCAGGGCGAGGGCACTGCGCAGACCGATCTCCCAGAGGCTTGCCATCTCCACGCCCGCGTAGCGTCCGAGCAGCAGCTTCTCGAAGTGCAGGTTGCTCAGATGCGCCACGCTGCTCCCGAGAACGGCGACCCCGTACCGCAGACTCTGGCGCATCTGCCGGAGGTCGAGGCGCAACGGAACCGAACCGTGTCGCCGGCGCGTCTCTCGGACTGCATAGAGAATCAAGATCACGAGGGTCCCTGCTCCGACCGCGGTCTGGAGTGCGGCGAGCCATGGGAGTCCATGTCCCAGGATCGCGGCAATCGAGACGGCCGTTCCACCGATGATGGCATTCAGGGTATACACGAGGTTCGTCACGTTCATGCGCTGAAGCCCGTCGACGTACGCCGAC
>JBHHXQ010000020.1:0-15648 GCA_046757105.1 Candidatus Krumholzibacteriia bacterium | reverse complement strand
CGGCAGCACGGGAAGGTCCGAGCTGAAGAACCCTCCATTGGGGTGGTTCTTCGTGATGGTCATCGTGCCCTGCGGCTGCGGCAGTTGCGACAGGTGGACATCGACGTCCCACAGCTCCGGATTCATGCCACCATTATAGGTCACGGTGATGGGCTCGGTGGAGCGCAGGCTCAACTCGACGATCTCGATCGGGACAGTGTCTGTGGAGGGGACGGTGGGCAGCACGGCGGTCGCCAGGCGCTCCACGATCGTGTCCACGATGCTCAAATCGTCGTTCGGGCAGGTCGTGCTCGCACCCAGCGCGACGCCTCCGAGACCGATCACACCATCGAACGGATCCGATCCGGGGTCGAAGAAGTCCGCCGGGATCGGGGTTCCCGACAGGTCCTGGAACGTGGTGTTGGGATCGGTCCGCCACAGATCCATGCCCGCATCGACGTTCGCCAGTCCTGCACCCGACATCCCGAGAAGCAAACATGCGGTCCACACCGGGACGAACAGGCGCGCTCTTGCGTTTCTGTGCACAAGGAACATAGGGTCCTCCGAGGGCTTCCGTCCAGCCACCTGACATCAGGTGGCTGAGCAGCGACGTGACGGCAAAAGGAACGACGACATTGTACCACATCTGACCCCCAGCACCAGGGTTTCGGCCGTCGATCCGGATCGGCCGAGAGGCCGCGCCAGGGCAGATCGGGGCAGGGATCCGAGCGTGAGAATCGACGACGCGCCAGGCACGGCGGCCACGCGGGGCTCCGGCAGCCCGGAGCGGTCCCGGCTCGTGCGCCGTGCCGTGCACCTGGAGATGTTCACGGTCGGGTACAACATCCTCGAGGGGGTGGTCGCCACGAGTCTCGGTTGGCTCGCCGGAAGCATCGCCCTCGTGGGGTTCGGAATCGACAGCGCCATCGAGACGCTCTCGGCTCTCGTCGTGCTGCGGCACATGCAGTTGGCAGCCAGAAGCACGACTCCCGCGGACCATGAGCACGAGGAAAAACGTGCCCAGAGGATCGTCGGCGCCACGTTGTTCGCGTTGTGTGCCTACGTCGCCTACGAGTCGACCCTCACGTTGGCCACCCGCGAAGCTCCCTCGGAAAGTCCGATCGGGATCGCCCTTGCGGCGCTTTCGCTGGTCGTGATGCCGTTTCTGGCGTGGGCCAAGCGGCGTACCGGGCACGCGCTCGACAGCCGGGCTCTCGTCGCTGACGCCGCCGAGACGATCGTGTGCGCTTACCTCTCGTTCACACTCCTGATGGGCCTCGCCCTCAACGCCACACTCGGCTGGTGGTGGGCGGACCCGATCGCCGCTCTCGTGATGGTGCCGTTCATCTTCCGCGAGGCGCGAGAAGCCTGGGAAGGCGAGGGGTGAAACGGCGACGATGGACGTCCCGGCGCCGGGGCCCGGACCACGCAGGAAGGCTCCGACTCCTCCCGGCCGGGCTCGGACAACCCCCTTGACGGGCCGGGGACCCGCTTGAAACACTGCGGACGCCGCTCGATCCAGAGTCGCACGATGCGTCGTCATCGCGCCGTCCCTGCCACACACAGATTCCCGGCGTGCCGGGATTCCTGGAGGCACCATGTCACGCCGTCCCACTTCTCTTCTGACCCTCTGGGTCGGATTGCTCTTGTTGGTTCCCAGCTCCTCGAGCGCGCAGACCAAGCTGTTGCGCTTCCCCGACATCCACGGCGACCTCGTCGCCTTCTGCTACGCCGGTGATCTGTGGCTGGCGCCCGCATCCGGAGGCTCTGCCGCGCGGCTCACCTCGCACCCGGGGATCGAGCTGTTTCCGAAGTTCTCGCCGGATGGCAAGTGGATTGCCTTCACCGGCCAGTACGACGGCGACGAGCAGGTGTATGTGATCCCGGTTTCGGGTGGGGCGCCCCGAAGGCTCACCTGGTATCCCGCGCGCGGCCCGTTCGCGCCGCGCTGGGGCTACGACAACCAGGTGTATGGCTGGACGAACGACGGCAAGCGCGTCGTGTTCCGCTCGCTGCGCGACGGCTGGGACCTGACCGATTCGCGTCTCTACAGCGTGTCGGTGCAGGGCGGGCTCCCGAGGCCGTTTCCGATGCCGGAGTCTGGCGCCGGCGATCTGTCGCCGGACGAGACGAAGCTGGTCTACTCGCCGCTCGTGCGCGACTTCCGCACCTGGAAGCGCTACGCCGGCGGTTGGGCGCAGGAGCTCTACATCTTCGATCTGCAGACGCACGAGACGGAGCGCGTCACCGATCACCCGCGCGCTGACCGTGATCCGATGTGGATCGGTGACAAGATCTACTTCGCGTCCGACCGCGACGGCACGCTCAACATCTATGCATACGACACCGTCACGAAGCGCACGCAGCAGATCACGCGCAGCAACGTGTGGGACGTGCGCTGGCCGAGCGACGACGGCCAGAGCCGCATCGTCTACGAGCTGAACGGTGAGCTGCAGGTGCTCGACGTGCGTGACGGGCGCTCGCGGCCGATCTCGATCCGGGTGCCGGACGACGGCGTCTCCAAGCGGCCGTCGCGAATCGAGGTGGAGGACAACATCGAGGGCTGGTCGCTCTCTCCGAAGGGTGAGAGAGCGCTGTTCGTGGCGCGCGGCGACATCTTCACCGCGCCGATCGAGAATGGCCCCACACGCAACCTCACACACTCCAGCAATGCCCACGACAAGTGGGCGCGCTGGTCTCCGGACGGCGCGAAGATCGCTTTCATCTCGGATCGCGATGGCGAGGAGGAAATCTACCTGGTCGACCAGAACGGCTCGGGCGAGCTGGAGCAGCTGACCGATGGCGGGCAGGCGATGCGCTACGCGCCCGAGTGGGCGCCCGACGGCAAGCGCCTGGCGTTCAGCGACAAGGATGGCAAGCTCTACGTGCTCGAGACCAAGACCAGGAAGCTGTTCGAGATCGCGGACGAGGAGCGCGGACGCGTGCACGGCTACGTCTGGTCGCCGAACGGAGGCCACTTGGCCTTCAGCCTCTCCGACCCGAACGAGTTCAACTCGATCCACATCTGGAGCGTCAAGGATGGTGAGGTGCGGCGCGTCACCGGCGGTATGTTCAGCGAGTACCAGCCGGCTTGGGATCCCGAGGGCAACTACCTCTACTACCTCTCGGACCGGCAGTTCGCGCCGCAGATCGGCTCCTACGAGTGGAACTACGTCGTCGATCGCGAGACCGAGATCTTCGCGCTCGCGCTGCGCAAGGATGTGGCGCATCCCTTCCCGCCGGAGAGCGACGAGGTGACCATGGAGGGGGAGGAGGAAGAGAAGGACGAGGACAAGGACGAGTCCAAGGACAAGAAGGGAAAGAAGAAGAAATACATCGAGATCGACTTCGACGGCCTCGCGGACCGCGTAGCACGGGTGCCCGTACCGGCGGACAACTACGACGGGCTGTCGGCGAACAAGGGGCATATCCTCTTCGTCCGCCGCGCACCGTTCTACTACGGCCGCTCGGGCGACTTCGAGCCCGAGCTGCACATCTTCTCGATCGAGGACCGCGAGGACAAGGTGCTGGTCGAGGACATCCGCGGCTACGCGCTGTCGCAGGACGGCTCCAAGGTGCTGGTGCGCGAGGGTTCGAGCTACAAGCTGTACGACGCCAAGCCCGGCGGGGGAGAGGGCAAGAAGGTCTCGACGTCGGGTCTCGAGGTGGACCGGATCCCGGCCGAGGAGTGGGCGCAGATCTTCGACGAGGTCTGGCGGCGCTTCCGTGACTTCTTCTACGTGCCGAACATGCACGGCTACGACTGGACCGGCCTGCGGGAGCAGTACCGTCCGCTCCTGCAACACGTGGCGCACCGCTCGGATCTCAACTACGTGATCGGCGAGATGATCGCGGAGCTGAGCGTCTCGCACGCCTACATCGCCGGCGGCGACTTCGACCTGCCGGAGCGGCCCAAGGCCGGGCTCCCGGGTGTGACGTTCGAGGTGGACGAGGAGGCCGGGCGCTGCCGCATCGCGCGGATCTTCCGCGGCCAGAACGAGGAGGAGCGCTACCGCTCACCTCTCACCGAGATCGGGATCGACGTCTCCGAGGGCAGCTACGTTCTCGCCATCGACGGCGAGGATCTCAGGGCCAACGACAACCCCTACCGCATGCTGTTGCACAAGAACGACCGCCCGGTGACGCTCACGGTCAACGACAAGCCCAGCATGCGGGGGGCCCGCGAGGTCACCTACAACCCCATCGGCTCGGAGAGGGCCCTGCACTATCTAGACTGGGTTGCCCGCAAGCGTGAGATGGTGTCGAAGATGACCGATGAGCGCGTTGGCTACATCCACATCCCGGACATGGGCTCGAACGGCATCCGCGAGTTCATCAAGTGGTACTACGGGCAGATCCGCAAGGAGGGTCTCGTCGTCGACGTCCGCAACAACGGCGGCGGCAACGTGTCGCAGATGCTCATCGAACGCCTGCGCCGCGAGGTGCTGGGCACGCGCTTCGCGCGCACCGTCGACACCCCCCGCACCTGCGTCGAGGCGGAGCCGTTCGCCCTGCGCGTCGTCTTCCATGGCCAGATGGTGTGCATCCTGGACGAGGACTCGGCCTCGGATGGCGACATCTTCCCGCACATGTTCCGCCAGGCGGGGTTGGGACCGCTCATCGGCAAGCGTTCCTGGGGTGGAGTCATCGGCATCACCAACCGCGGCACGCTCGTCGACGGCGGCAGCGTTTACGTCCCCGAGTTCGGCACCAACGCCGTGGACGGTTCATGGGTCATCGAAGGCCACGGTGTGGACCCCGACATCGTGGTCGACAACGACCCCAAGTCGGTTCTCGAGGGCCGCGACCCGCAGCTCGAGCGCGCCATCGCCGAAGTCCTCGAGCGCATGCGTCGCGAACCGAAGAGACTCCCCACGCGACCGAAGGATCCCGTGCGGACGCACGTCAGCCGGTAGGACCAAGCGGGGCAACCCGCACGAGAGCTGCAGGCGGCGCGCGCACCTGCAGCTCTCGTGCTGATCGAGGTGGCGCAGCTCGCGTGCTGGATCGACGGAGGTTCTGGCCGATCGACGCGAGCGTCGCCTCCGGTCGTTCGGTGCGGAACATACCGACGGGAGTGTCGTGCGTCGCCCGAGGCTTCATCTTCTCGTGTTTTGTGTTCTCGGAGCGGCCCTCGCATTGCATCTTCGATTCATCCAGGATGATGCCTTCATTTCGTTTTGCTACGCGAGAAACCTGGTCGAAGGTGAAGGCCTGACGTGGTTCGGGGCGAGAGTCGAAGGCTACACCAACTTCCTTTGGGTGCTCTGGATCGCTCTCGGCATTCTCGTTGGCGTAGATCCCACGGCGTGGGCGCAAGGGGGAGGGATCGCATCCTTCCTCGTCGTGATCCTCACCACTTGGCTCCTGGCCCGTCGCGTCTTTCGAGAACCTCTCTTGGCCGGTGTGGCCGTCCTCCTCCTGGTGACGAATTACACGACGATTTCGTACGCCACCGGCGGCATGGAGACGATGGCCCAGACGGCTCTGATCTGTGCAGCAATGTGGCAAGTCTACGAGCTCTGGGCCACGACCCGTCCGAGCAGGTTGCGTCTGTCGGCGCTGTCCACGCTTCTTGCTCTCGCGATACTCGCGCGACCCGACAGTCTCCTGCCGGGCGCGATCCTCGGTACGGTCGCATGCGTCGATTTGATTCGAAAGAGGTCGCATTGGGGGCGTTACGCCGCTCTTGCCCTGCCCCTTCTGCTTTTGGTCGGCCCCTGGGTTTCCTGGAAGCTGATCTATTACGGTCGAGTGCTGCCGAACACCTACTACGTCAAGGTCCCGGGCGGGTTCAACCCGAATGGCGTGGTCCATGCGTGGCGCTTCGTGCATTGGTACCTCTTCTGGCCCATTCTGCTGATCGGCATCCCGGTGCGCCTTTTCGTTCCAAGCGTTCCACGGTTCTGTCTCTGGCCCTTGTGGTGCGTGATCTCCGCTTGGACCCTCTACGTTGTATCCATCGGCGGCGATTTCATGGAATTCCGTATGTTCGTTCCCATCGCGCCGTTCTTGTTCATCTGCCTTGCGTACTTGATCTACCTGCCTGTTTCCCTGCTGCGGCTTCGAGCTGGTGTTCCCGCGGCGGCCATGCTGCTGCTCCTTCTCGTCGGCGCTTCCTACCATCATGCAACGACGTTCGAGGGAACGACGGAGGATGACGCACTCGACAGCATTGAATCCCTTTCAACCTTCTATGGTCTGTACGCGGATGGCAACTGGGACATGGTCGGCGGGACCTTGCGGCGGGAAATGGGAGGGACGGACGCCATCATCGGGCTTTTCGCCGTCGGTGCGATTCCCTTCTACAGCGGGCTCACGACGGTCGACATGTACGGACTCAACGACAGGGAGATCCCGTTCGAGGGCGACAAGCTGGATCTCGAGTCCCGGAGACCGGGGCATCGTGTCCAGGCGAAGCTGAGCGATCTGCGGGAGAGAGGCGTGAACCTCGTGATCGGACATCCGCGGCTCGTTCAGCGGAACCTGCTGAGGCAGCCGGGCTCCGCGGCCCTCTGCCGGCGCTTCGTTCGCTCGATGGTGTCGGCGAAGACGAAGGGAATCGGCGATGCGCTGGTTGTATCGATGCCGGTCACGGGCCGATTCGGCCTCCTCATGTGGTACTTGACACCGCATCCGCAGGTCGAAGAGAGGATTCGTGGAGGGCAATGGGAAGCGAGGCGCGTCCGCGTCGATCGATGACCGGCATTACGCTTCGGGGGGGGGAGCTGTTCGTCACCTCCGGCGTGAACCGGGTCGTGACGGGCGACGACGGCGGTGCTGGAGGCTGGCGTCCGGCTCGTCGCGACCTGCGTCCAGCGGCCGCGCCTGCGACGAGCGTGGAGGGCAGGCTTCCCGATCGGTCCCTGGAGCACACCTCCCGCATCATCTCCCGCAGGACCTCTTGCGAATCGCGCCCGCTTCCTACTCCTTTTGCTGTATCCTTCTCGGTGGAACCAATCCTCGACATCAGGTGGGGGTGGCCGTGGGTCGACGGATCCTGCTCTCGACGCTTCATGTTCTCGCGCTCGCGATGCTCTGGCCGGCGGCGTCGGCCGGGGCGGATCCGGAACTCCCGGCTCCACCGATCTCGATGGGACAACCCGACCGGTTGAGAATCAACTGGGCCCCCAATGTCGGCTATGACTTCGAGAAGAGCGAGGTGACCTCGAGGGTCTCCCTCGATCTCACACCCGAAGGGATCGCCCCGCACCTCGGGATCGACTTCCTGAACTTCGAAGCCGCGATGGGACATTCCGGCGAATCGTTCGATTCGGCGCTCGGCCTCTACGTGGCGTTTTTCTTCACCCGATCCGGCATCGAATACAACCTCAGCGACGCGAAGTTCGCGCCCGGTTTCTCCGTCCAGGTTCCGCTCCGCAGGGGTGGGCTATTCAGGATCGGAGACCAGCTGCGCGTGGACTACCGTCCCTGGGAGCAGGAGGTCATGCTCGGGTTCTCTTTCAACCGGCCGTTTCGGAAGTACCGTGCGACACGCCCGCTCTGGAATCACGTGAGTCTCCCGGAAGGCGATGCGCCGCGTGCCTTCCGGTTCATGGCTCCGGAGCGGATCGATCCCGAGCTGCTTCGCTCGCTCGACGCCATCGAACATTCCATTCTCTGGATGGACGAGCTCCTGACGCCGCGCTTCGGGTTCGGTGACGACTTCCGGGAGAGCGCCTCGAACTACAAGAGTCACCTCCAGGCGAGGGGACACAGCTTCGAGGAGGAAGACGCGCATTATCATCAGGAGATGACCCGGGCCTTTTCGATAGCCGTGCACGGAGACGAGGCCACGGGCTTCGCTCTGGCTTCTGCAGCAGAGAAGATTCTCTTCGAGCACGTACTCGTTCCCTACGATCGTTCCTTCGGTCGCACCAGGAAACCCCACGTCCCGGCGGGTCACTTCGAGCGAGCCACCCGGGAGTTCGCCAAGGTGCTGGATGGCCGGCCTGAAGTGGCTTCCGGTGGCGCGAAGGCACAGGCGATGGAGGTCTTGAACAGGGTTCTCGTCGGCATCCACAAGGTCGTCAGAGCGGCGGAGAAGCGCTGGGGGCAATCCAGGCTCGTCTGGTTGCCACTCAACTACGGCCTGCGCCCCGAGCAGCTCGACACCCAGGAAGAGTGGGATCATGTCCTGGCCGCGCTCACCGCGCAGGAGTTCTCGGTCGAGAATGCGATCGAGTACGTTCTCAACGAGCGATTCCACGAAGAGCTCAAGGAGCTGATCCGGGAAACGGAATCCTACCAAGTCACCATCGTTCACGATTTCCGGGGTCGCCACGGAAAGAACATCACGGATCTCAGCGGCTGGGATGTGGTGGAGAACGGCTACATCCGGGCGTTCATCCAGGCAATCGAGAGACTGGACCGCGGTGAGAGCGATCGGCTGCCTCAATTCATGCTGTTTCTCGATCAGCACTACTATCAAGAGAACAAGTCGCGGCAGATCATCACGTTCATCGAAAACCTGTACGAGGCGGACGACGTCGAGCTGAAGAACGAGAAGGTCCAGGAACGGGTCTCGAGAGCCCACCGTGAGTTGATCGCCCGAATCCACGCCTCCCCTGTTCTGCAGGGCCTTCCCGACGAACGGATTCGGGAGTTGATCAAGGTGCACGTCAACGTGACGAATCCCTACGATCCGGCCTTCCCGTTCGACGCCGTGACGCGAGACCACAAGAAGCTGGCGTTCCGGGACGTTTTCGAAGACGACCCTGCGTCGGGTGTCGGAATCTTGACCGGTCAGGGAGTGGGGGATCACTACACCGGTTCGACGTGGGAAGACCGCAGCATCATCCTCCGCGGGCCCGGCCTGGTCCAGTTGAAGCGATGCACCGAACAGCTGTTCCTGAGTCAAGGTTTCGATGAGTCCGAGGTCCCCGAGTACCTGATGAGGAGGCCCTTCCCCGATGATTACGCCGAACGATGCAAGGAACTGAAGCGGAGAGGATGGACCGCGAGCGTCCTGATCACGTTGAACGACACCGGGTACGGCGAGAAGATGTCCAGCGTGCTGAAAGCCACGATCTTCAATCTAGCTCCCAAGGGGAGCGTGCTCTTCTCGTTCGACTCCCTGTGGATCAGTGACTTCTGGGCCGGAATGTTCGTCAGCGCCGGGCTACGGGGTGTTCGCGCCTATCCAGTTGCGCCGGCTCCTGACAACGCTCCCAGCGATGCCTTACCCACCATGGTTCTCATGCGCGAGAACCTGCGAATGCTGCTGGATGCACGCGAGCTGTTCAAAGCCGAGATCGCCAGGGCGGGAGGCGTCCTGCGCGTCGGTCTCTACGCGCACGAGATCTCGGTCGCCGACGACAGGAGGCGGGCGCTTGCATTCCTGCGAGGCAGGGAAGGGTATCCGTTCCTCGAGGACGAGTTTCCCATCCACCCGAAGGTCATCGAAGTGCTTCGACAGGCGGCGCGGACGTACGACCCCGACGCGAACATCGTCGCCGAGGGGGCGCCCTCCGATGAGGACGTGCGACCGTTCCTGCATCTGAAGACGTCGCTCTTCGCGAGTCAGCAGGCCTTCGAGGTCCTCGGCCTGGAAGAGTGGGTGCCTGCGCTCGGGGAGTATCTCCGGGTTCGAGCCAGGCAGGTCGCGGGGATGGAGTCGGAAGGCGTCACCCCGCATCTGTTGCGAGCGCAGCGAACCGCGAAGCACGATGGACAGACGACGCGATCGATCCTGGATCGCCTCCAGGAACTCCCGCCCGACGTCGAGGAAAAGATGATCCTTTCCCTGATCATCGGATCCCACAACCAGGATCGTCGTTCCATGTTCCTGAATGGCGAGGACCTCCTCGCCGTGTCCGGTCATGATGCCTTGATTGCGCTTCCGGACTTCATGTTCATTCTGGGAACCGCATCCTGGCCCGCGAACCCGGCCGAGCTCGAAGAGATCTTTCCCGACCAGGACCTTCCGGGCTTCCTGAGAAGGTTCGTCAGAAAGCTGCAGGACCTGATCTGAAGAGCGGCGCCGCGGGGTCTCGGCACTGCGCGACCGGTGCGGGATGGCACGTGCATCTCGAGGTGTTCGCGAGGAGCCCGCGGCCTGGTGGCGACACCCGGGAGCCCGGCCGAGGCGATCGGCCCCGGGATCCTCGAACGGGTCGTCAATCGAACCGAACCCAGCCGAGCAGTGGATAGTGATCGGAGCCCAGCCTGTCGCCCAGGCGGCGGTAGTGCGCGCTGCAACCTTCCGGAAGCTTGAAGAAGAGATAGTCGAGACGGCGATCCGGGCTGAACGGAGTCGGCATCGTGGGCTCGGTGTGCATGCGGCTGGACCCGGAGAAGTTCTTGCGGATGTACGAGATTGCCGTTTCCATGCAGGAGAACGACCAGGTGTTGAAGTCGCCTCCCAGCACGGCGGGCATCTCCGGCAGCGACTGCACCAGCGCTCGGGCCTGGCGGAGGCGACCCGCTCCGAAGCTCGCAAAGACGCGGCTCCATCGAGACCTGCCGTCCAGGTGGGCGCTGCACACGCGTAGCTGCCAGAGCCCGCCGCGCGACGTCCTGCCGCGCACGGAGGCCGCCACCGCGACGCGCCGCTGCAGTTCGTACGGCAGCTCGATCGCGGTCGGGTCCGAGAGCGGAAGCGTCGAAAGGATGGCGTTGCCCCGGTCCTCCTCCGTGGTTCCCTTGCCCGGTGGGCCGTTGCGCATCGAAGGCACGTAGTACAGCGTCAAATGGAGCTTCTCGGCCACCTGGACGATGTCCAGGCGGTCTCCGGTCGGCGGAGAGTTCTCGATTCTACGGGGAGTCTCGACGTGCGTCGATTTCGCCGGAGTCTGGATTCCTCGTCGATGGACCTCCTGGAGCAACAGGACGAAGTGGCGCGGCGGCCGCCCGTCGGTGAACCTCCCCGCGCGCAATCCTTCGACGAATCGGACCAGATCACCGCCGCCCACGTGGACGTTCCAGCTGATGATGGCCAGGGAATCGACCTCGTGGGGTCCCGCAGATCCGCGCCAGATGCACACCGGGGGGCCGACCGCATCACGCCACGCGCGCAGGTTCCTGCGCTCGGAAGCGGCGGGCGGCTCGATCCAGCGGACCTCGGGCCGGGCCCGCACGACCGGCGGCGTCGGTAAACCTCGGCCGCCCGGTACCTGCGCACCAGCTCGCGGGGCGGTCGCCCGTGAGGCCGCGGCGTACCGCGCCGGTCGGTCGGTCGCAGAAACTCCCACGCTCGGGGCCTCGGCACCCGGAGCGCATCCAAACGCGAGTGCGAAGAGAAGAACGAGGAGCCCGATCACCCGTGTCTGCATCATGAGAACCCCGCCGTCAGTATAGCGGACTCGCACCCCGGACCGGTTGCTCCCGCGGCGGAGCTCCGGGCGTGAGCTTCGCTGGCGGGAGGTGAGCGGCGTGGGCCGGCCGTTTCGCCGATCCCTTGGAAGATGCGCAGACAGCGTGTGTAACTCGCTCATCCGATCCGCGCTGCACGCCGTGCCGCATGGCGCCAGCGAATGCCGGGTCATCCGGCGTCCCAGCGGTGATGTTCCGACAAGGTGCATGGGCGCCCGGAAGGCATTCTCCCGAATCCCAGGCTTCCGTCCTCGGCGGGCTCCATCAAGTGCCGGGGGCGCAGATGACGACTCACGAAGGGTCGGTCGATGGCGGCCGTCTTCCGAGCGCTCGACAGCATGAGTCGGACTGCAGCCCACGACCTAGCGCATCAACGTTCGACCTCTCTGAATGTCCAGGTGAAGCCGAGCAGAAAATACGTGGCGCAAATCACGAGGCCGTGACCAGATGGTTTCGCGTTTCTCTTGATCACGTAGGTGCCGGCAAACTTGTCGCGCAGCGCTTGTCTGTTCTCGTCGGATGGGATCCATAACAAGTCGACGAGAATGTTGAGAGGTCCAAGCCAGGCCATGACAAACCGATTGGCCATATCTAGGCGGCTCGGCTGCTGACCTTGGAGATTCACGATGCGAAGCCCCAGAATTCGAAAACCAATGGTCCCAGGCTTCGACCGCTCGAGCTCCACAAAGTAGACATAGCAGAACAATAACGACAACAAAGAACCCGCCAGAATGATCGTCTTATCGCTATCAGGAGCTACCATGCCCGAAGCGGCGAATGCAAGGGCACCGAGGACCGTTGCTACAGTGAGGTCAATGGTCAAGGCTAGAGCACGCGCCCACGCGGACCCGTAGGACTTTACGGGGTAGTAACACGCCATTTGTGCATGGCTCGCTTTCGCTTCCTGACTCATGACATCCCATCCCACGTTCGGCGTGTATGTCAGCTGGGTGAGAAGCTGCCGCCCGCCTGGGCGGTGACCATGTTCCGGCATACTCCCGAGCGACAAGTGGTTTCGAGCGAACCGATCAGCTGGACGATACTATCATAGGGGCGATCAGCTTCATCGCCTTGAACAAGTAGTGGACGTCCGGCATCTCGATGGCGTCGAGTTGCATGATCATGTTCCACGCTCCGGTGAACCTCGAGTAGCCTACAGATACGACCAGTCGTCTTGGTTACCGTTCGCCTCCCTCCGGAGAATGTCAGAGTCGAGATCGCCAATGCACCATCCCCGTCGTGCGAGACCACGATCTTGCGAAGGGTTCTCCCATCGTGCACAAACTCGCAGGAGTCGACGGCGTTAGCTCTCATAGTCGTACCGTCCGAGTTCCAGGGGCCAGTCCCTCGGGTCGAGAGACTTGTGGTCGCTGGCCAGGGCCGTACCATATCGGGATGAAGGACCGTCATGAGGATGTCGACGTCCTGCGTATCCCGCACTCGACCTCCCGATCGACGATTCCCTCGATCTCATCTCTGAGGTTACACGTCGTTTCCATTGGCGCAACCGGGATTCTGCGGAACCATGCATGCGAATCGAGCGGAGTGTAGGACGTCCCCCGACGGCCTGGGGCGCGCACACCCTACAACTGCAGGTGTCCGTTGGGATTGTGGGTCCAGTTGGCCTCGAGCGGAGGGCGAGGCACGGGTGGCTACGGCCGCCGCGAAACCTCGAAGACCAGGAAGTACTGCTCGGGCAGGAACTCGAAGCGCCGGACGAGGTCGTAGCCGGCGGACTGCATCTCCCGTTCCACCGCCTGCGGCGGCAACTTGTGAGGTGGCCCCTTCTCCGAGTCGAGCCTGAAGTCGACGACTGCAATGCGTGCACCCGGACGCAGCTGCGCCTGGAGGCGCTCGAAGTAGTCGATGCGCCCGTCGATGTGATGATACGTGTTGCAGATGAAGACGAGGTCGACGGGTCGGGGGAGGTGCGGATCCCCGGGAGCTGCAAGAATGCTGACGAGGTTGTCGAGTCCCTCACGACGCGCGCGGTCGTTCAGGTAGAACACCATCGAGGCCTCGATGTCCGCACCGATGACGAAACCATTCGGGACCGCTCGGGCGAATCGCACCGGGAAGTAACCGGTCGCCGAGCCGATGTCGGCCACGACGAGATCCTCGCGATCCGTCAAGATGGAGACGACAGAGTCCGGGAGCTGCCACAGATCGCGCCCGGGATCCTCGAAACGCTGCGCCCAGACCTCGGCGTCCTCGAAGCGACGCTGGCTGGTGGCGCGATCATCCTCTTGCTGGCCGAGGCAGTCTCGGGGGCCGCTCGCAGCCAGCGCGCAGACGATCACGGGGGCGAGCCACAACGAAACACGCAAAAAACGTCTCAAACGCGATCACTCCTCGCCCGCCAGGATGCGAAGGCCCCAGGGTTCGATTCCGCACAGGCAAGCGTCCAGGGTGCCCCGCTTCTGCAGCTTCTCATGTGCGGTTCGGGTATGCGTCGAGGCCAGCGGCCAGGACATGGACGGCGTCGACGAGGTCCTTGCTGCGCAGGACGTAGGCGATGCGCACCTCCCTCGTCCCGGCCCCGGCGGTCATGTAGAAGCCGGCGCCCGGTGCCAGCATCACGCTGCGGCCGTCGAGATCGAAGCTCTCGAGCATCCACTGGCAGAAGGTATCGCTGCTGTCCACCGGAAGCTCGACCATGAGGTAGAAGGCGCCGGAGGGGCGCGCGCAGCGCACACCGGGAATCTTCTGGAGCGCGTCGACGAGCACGTCGCGGCGCTTCTGGTACTCCGCGCGCACGTCGTCGAGGTAGCTCTGTGGGGTCTCGAGAGCGGCCCGGGCCGCGATCTGGTCCACGGTCGGTGGACACAGGCGCGCCTGCCCGAAGCGCAGGACGGTCTCGTAGAGACCCGGGTTGCGCGTGATCAGACAGCCGACGCGGGCGCCGCAGGCGCTGAAGCGCTTCGAAACGCTGTCCACGATGATGCCGCGGTCCTCGAGGGCGTCGAGGTGGAAGAGGCTCGTGTGGCTCTCGCCGTCGTAGACGAACTCGCGGTACACCTCGTCGGCCAGCAGGAAGAGCCCGCGCTCGAGCGCCAGATCGCGCAGCATGAGCAGCTCCTCGCGGCGGAACACGGTGCCCGTCGGGTTGCCCGGGCTCGAGTACAGGATGGCGCGGGTGCGTCCGTCGACACCGGCCTCGATCACCGTGCGCGGCGGCAGGTGGAAACCCTCCTCGACGCGCGTGCGGATCGGCCGCACCTCGACACCGGCCATGACCGCGAAACCGGCGTAGTTCGTGTAGAACGGTTCGGGAACCAGGACGTTGTCGCCGGGCTGACACACGGCCATCAGTGCGAAGAGGATCGCCTCCGAGCCGCCGGTGGTGACCAGGATCTCTTCGGGTGAAGCGTCGACGCCGTACTTCTGGTAGTAGCGCGACAGGCTCTCCCGGTATTCCACGAGGCCCGCCGAATGACCGTAGGAGAGGACCTTCCGGTCGTAGGACTGGTAGGCCTGCAGCATCTCCTTGGGCGTCGCGATGTCCGGCTGACCGATGTTGAGATGATAGATGTGCACGCCGCGCGCCCGCGCGCTCTCGGCATACGGGACCAGCCTGCGAATCGGCGAGGCCGGCATCCGGCTCGCACGCTCGGAGAGCTGCACGGTGCGTGGAGGGCGCAGGCTCATGCTCGGCTCCTCGGGAGAGCACCGCAGCGGGTGCGGCGTCGAAGTGCGCCCCGACGGGAACTGCGTCCCGGTGCAGCATCACGGGTGCGGCGCCGACAGGTGGCGCGACGGTGCGGCGTCGACGGATGCGGGCGTCGGGGAACTCCGCATCGACGCAACGCCATCAGGGTAGTCTGCGGCCAGCCGGATGTCAAAGCGTGCCCCGCGCGACCTGCAGTTCAGACACTACCAGGCCCCCGGGGTTCTCGGGGGGGCGCAAATCGAGGCCTCCGGGGAGCGGGGACATCGGGCCGGGTCGCGGGCGGCGGCGACGCCATGGTAGCGGAGGCGCCAGGTTTCCAACTGCACGGGTAGGGTGCGCGGCTGGGACGCGAGTGCCCCGGGCGGGCGTGGAAGAGTGAGCCCGACCAGAAGGGGCGCAACTTTGGAAGGGGAAGGCGTGAGTCGAGTCTATGGCGGTCGGGGGTGGTTCAAGGGTCTACCACTACAGCGGCAAAGCTGAGGACCCGTGGCGGCCGGGGGACCGCTCGGCCCAGGGCCCGCTTGAGTTTGCGCCGCGCTGGAGCGTCGATTCGCCCCGGACAGCTTCCTGCTCCTGCCGTACCGGGGGCAAAACAGCGGAATCCCCTGCTACTCTTGGAGTTCACTGTCCAGATGCTCCTGCTCTTCTGGCGCTGTCGTACTAGGCGGGCGAAGCTCCGCAGCCTA
>JBHHXQ010000019.1:0-15669 GCA_046757105.1 Candidatus Krumholzibacteriia bacterium | reverse complement strand
ATGGATTCGAGGATCGCGGCATCGATCCCGAGGTTCTTCAGGCGGATCAGCTCTTCGACCGAAATGTGTGAAAGATCTCCGTCGCGGATTGCACGGATGAGTTCCGGGCCGACCCCGTGGATGCGCATCTGGATGAGCACCTCCGGGAAGGGGTCGTCGAGGCCGGCTTCCTGCATGTCGCGGACGAAGTCGGCGTCGATGCCGTGGAGACGCATCTCCAGCAGATCCGCCGCCGACAGATCACCGATGTCGAGACGCTCCATCTCGCGTACGTACTCGGCGTCGAAGCCGCGCATCCGCAGCTGCAGCAGCTCGTCCAGCTGCAGATCGCCGAATCCCAGCTCTTCCATCTCGCCCACGAAGTCGGCGTCGACGCCGTGGATCCGCAGCTGCAGCAGCCGTTCGGGCGCCAGAACGCCCAGGTCAAGAGGCTGCATCTCGTGCGCGAAACCCGCGTCCACCCCGTGGATCCGAAGCTGCGACAGTTCGTCTGCAGACAGGCCCTCGAAGCCGAGGGATTCCATTTCACGCATGAACTCGGCGTCGACACCATGAATGCGAAGCTCGACCAGGTCATCGATCGAGACATCTTCGAATCCGAGCTCCTCCATCTCCTGGATGAACTCCGGATCCACGTCGTGGATGCGCATGCGCACCAGCTCTTCGACCGAGAGCCTCGGGGACTCCTTCCTGGCACGACGCCGAGAGGAAGCCCTGGACTCGCGCCGCTGCGCATTCGTCCCGCGGTCCCCGCGCCGTCGAGAAGAGGCTCCCTCCTGCAATGAGGTTCGTGGGGGTGCTGGGCGAGGAAGCTGCGGCGCTGGCTGAGCTTCCTCTTTTCTTGCAGACTTCCTGCCCAGCACGTCGTCGTACTCACGCGCGGGTCGATCGGGCTCCCGTACGCAGGCACTGGCGCGAGACGGCGGCGAGACGGCCGCGATCGAAACGCGCCTCGGCCTGGACGCAGGCGACACGTCGGCCGTCGCGCCGGCGGCGGCCTCTGTCGTCGCGATGGGTTGCGGCGACGGGACGAAAGCCATCGGGTCTGCAGCGCGCGCCACCCCTGCCCTTTGGGCCGCCGCTACCAGCAACAGGGTGATGGTCGCGACGATGGTGCCCGCGAGCCAGCGCGTGGGCAGAGCCGCGTGAGCGGTTCCGCGGCCGACGAGTCGTTGGACCCGCTGCAACAATGGTCCACCGTCGGCTGCCATGGCGAGCCGGACACGCGACGGCGCCCCACGCAGCTCCTCCATCGCGGTCAGCGCGCGCGCGTACTCCAGCGTGTCTCCGCAAACCGTCACCGCCGCGTCGTCGCAGCAATTCTCCCGTTCCTGGCGAATCCGGCTCGAAACCCACCACACGGCGGGGTGGTAGAACAGCAGCGTCTCCACGACGGTTTGCAGCATGTTCACAAGGTAGTCGTGGCGTCGGATGTGGGCCAGCTCGTGCGCCAGAAGCCCTTCGAGCTGCTGCGGCGTGAGCCCCGTGAGTGCACTCGTCGGCACGAGAATCACCGGGCGCAGCCAACCGATGGCGGCCGGAACCTCGGCCAGCGACGACTCGAGGACCAGGACGGCTCGGCTCACGCGCAGCTGCCTGCCCAGCCGCGACACCACTCGCTGCCACCGCGCCGCGGCAGGCCGCGTGGAACGGAAGCGGAGCTGCTGCGCCTGTCGCCATCCGGCCATCAACCGCAGGGAAAGCGCCAGGACCCCCGCCAGCCAGATGCCGACGAACCAGGCGAGCCCGCGCTCGAGTCGTGGAAAGAGAGCGTGAAGAGCGACGAGCGGGCGCACCACACGAGCGCCAAGACGCACGTTGGTCCCATTCGCCGGCGCCACGCTCGTGGGAGTCGGCGGTGCCAGCGGCGCGGGAGGAACGGTCGCAACCAC
The DNA here is from genome assembly GCA_046757105.1 of Candidatus Krumholzibacteriia bacterium. Classification (GTDB taxonomy): domain Bacteria; phylum Krumholzibacteriota; class Krumholzibacteriia; genus JBHHXQ01. Next base: position 13,777 of record JBHHXQ010000019.1, on the reverse strand, counting down.
ACCAGCGTCCGGCGCGCTCGAGATGCCACCGGCCCGGCGAACCTGGCCCTGCTCGAACGCAATGGCGCTCGACCGAGCCCGAAGCGGCCCGAGTTCGAGCTTCATCGTCGTGACCGGAAGCGCCAGCATGAGAAGAAGAGCTGCGCACGACATCAGGTATCGAGTCTGCGAGGAGCGCCGTCGCAGCAAGAGGAGACTGCCCTCGAGGAGAACGAAGACCGCAGTCCCCTGCCACAAGAAGTGCACGAGCGCCCAACCGAGGGCTTGCACCTCCGGTGTTCGCAGGAGCAGGCTCACAGGGCTCACGATCGTTCTCCTTCGAGTTCGTCGAGAAGACGACGGATCTCGGCGAGTTCACGCGGCGACGCCTTCTTGCTCGACAGGGCCCGCATGACGAGCTTCGCAGCCGACCCGTCGAAGGCGCGCTTGGCGAGCTCACCCACGAGCTGCCGTTGCGTGTGCTCTTCCGACCTGCGGGCTCGATACACGTGTGTCCGGCGACTCTCGTCGCGGTCCACCAGCCCTTTCTCGGTCATGATCTGCAGGAACTTCAGGACGGTGGTGTAGCCGGTGGACCGGCTGCGGCCGAGGACCTCCTGGATCTCGCGCACGGTGCTCGGGCCGCGTTCCCAGAGGACCTTGAGGATTGCCAGCTCGGCATCCGTGGGCCGGGGGATTCTCGAAGACATGCGTTCCTCGTTTCGACGACACAGCATGCATCCCTCTACGGCACCTGTCAACGAAAGGTTTCGTACTTCTCCCCCAAAAGTCGCAACTCATTCAATTAACATCGCTTACCACATTCTGGCGACCCACGCCGAATCCCCACGCACGAGCATGTCGGTCGAGGTCGGTGTGCGTCCCATCCGCTCGCTGCGGCCGGGCCTCGCACCACGCTGCAGGTCATACGCTCGTCGTCAGAATCCCTCAACGCATGGGCTCCGCCAGCGGCAACGTGCAACAACCGATGCCGAGCGCCGAGGACACGTCTCTGCGGATCGGGCAGTCCATCGCTTGGCTGCACCTACCGGGTGCCGTCCTCCCGAGAGATCGATCCCCGGACATCTTTCCCGTGACTGCCGGGCTCAGGAGAGTCGAGCGGCTGGGCTCAGGAGGGTCGAGAGCCATCCTGCGCGCAATCTCTCGTGGGCTCCTTGGTGCGCGACGTGGGTGGAGGGAGGCTGCTAGAATGGCCTGACTCTCGAGACCCCGCGTTCACGTTCGGCGAAGGGGGCCACCATTGAAGCGCATCGGCTGGATCGTGGCTTGGGTCACGTCTCTTGCGTTCGTGCAGTCCGGCAACGCACAGTCCGCCGGCCGCTCCGGTCGCGACGCCGTCACGGAGCGATTCGAGGAGAATGCGCCCGACATCGGCGAGCTCATTCCCGACCTGACGGTCTACGGCGCCGGCGGGCAGAAGCAGAGCCTTCAGGCGCTTCTGCAAGGTCACTACACGGTGTTGGTGCTCGGCTGTCTGACTTGACCGCCGTTTCTGGACAACGTCTCCAGGTTGGAGACGGTCGAGCGCGATTACCTTCCGCAGGGTGTGCAGTTCTACTACATCTACAAGGCCCTCGCGCACCCAGAACTCAACGGCTACGTCACGCCGTTCACGTTGGAAGAGCGTCTGATGCACGTCAAGGAAGCGGAACGTGCGCTTGGCTCGAGGATCCCTTGGCTGTGTGACGGGATGTCGAACGACGTCAAGCATGCCTTCGGGAACGCACCGAACTGCGAGTTCGTCGTCGACCCCGAAGGGCGTGTGTCACGTCGTCGCGGATGGAGCAACCCGACGCAGTTGCGCAAGGACCTCGAAGAGCTCATCGGACCCGTCGATGACCCGACGCGCGTCGTCGACCTCGATCTTCCCGAGCTCTCGCCGCCGAAGACCGTCGCGAAGGGTGTCGTTCCGCGTGTCCAGGTGCCCGGGCGTATGCGAGCACTCAAGATCGAGCCGCTGGTGGATGAATCGAAGGTTCCCTTCTACGTCAAGCTGCGCGTCGAAGCCGATCGAGGCTTCCTGGACGACGGCCAGGGCAAGCTGTACCTGGGGTTCCATTTGGATCCGCTGTACGAGGTCCACTGGAACAACCGCACGGAACCGTTGCACTTCGAGGTCACGACTCCCGATGGGATCGAAGTCACACCAGCCGTGGCGCGAGGCCCCGAGATCGAAGAGTCAGCCGATGCCGACCCACGTGAGTTCCTCGTCGACATTCGTGCGCAGGACACGTCGGAGCCGTTGCAGTTCACGGTTCACTATTTCGCCTGCGACGACGCGAACACGTTCTGCATCCCCGTCACCCAGAAGTACCGCGTGCATCTCGAGCCGGATCGCGATGGCGGGACGACGTTCAGCCGAGCAGGAGGACGCGGGATGGATCCGAGCGCGATGATTCGCCGTATGATGTCGTTCGACAAGAACGGTGACGGCATCCTGATGCCGGAAGAGCTGCCTCCGATGCTGCAAGGTCGCTTCCACAGGATGGACGCCAACGGCGACGGCGCGGTGGATCAGTCGGAGTTCGAGGCAACCGCGGAGCGGATGCGACGCCGGTTCGGTGGCAGGCGACCCGGTTGATGCGCGGAGTCGATCCTGCTGGCGGAGTCAGGCGCTCCCCGCGGAGGACCAGCCGGCAGGATTCCGGTTCCCGTTCCCGGGGACCTTCGTGCCGGCGTCTGTCGAGCGGGGCAGAGCCTTCTCGCACTCCGGGCACTCCTTGCCCAGTTCCGTACACGGCACCCCGTCCGCCTGGGCCTCGGGGCAGAGCGCCCCGGTCCCGGTCCGGGGTCGACCCACTTCGTCCTCTTTCCCCGAATTCTCGTCCATCGTTCCTCCCGGGCTCACGGACCCTCGTGAACCGACCTGTAGGGATCGGCCTCCTCCCGGTCGAACCAGTGGGGGTCCTCCCTCAGCTTGTCCACCTGTTTCTGCAAGGTCGAGGCATGGCGCCGCTCGGTCTCGGCCAGTTCGATGAAGAACATCCGTGTCTTGTAGTCGACCACCCTTTCCGCGGCCTGCTTGTAGAAGGTCTCCGAGGCCAGCTCCTTGTCCCGAGCCGCCGTGATGACCGCCAGGTAGTCCGCGTCGGGATCGAGGTCCAACTCCTTGTCTCGCCCATCCCGTTCGGGAATGGAAGGAGCCTCACCCCCGAGCATCTCCTGGTAGAGGTTCATGAGGGCCGTGCGGTGCTCCTCCTCGTCGGCGGCCATCTTCTTCAAGACATCGATGACAGCCGGATTCCTGACCCTCCCGGTCAGCTCTTCGTACAGGTGCGTCGACTCCATTTCCGAGCGCACCGCCAGCGCAACCGCCTCGAGGGTGGTGAGGTTGCGGTCGACCATGCTCGTGCCTCCGGATCGCCGTGTCGGTTCGGCAGAGTGTACGTCGCTCAGCCCAGATGCTATGTTCCGTGTGGTTCTCCGGCTGCTCTTCCCCTGACCCCGGCGGCTCGGCGAGGGCCATCTCCCGGATGGGGCCGCAAGCCTCCCGGGTGCCAGTGAGGAGTTCCCGTGCGTGAGCTTCGCATCCATGGAAGAGGTGGTCAAGGGGCGGTCGTCGCCTCGAAGCTCCTGGCCTCCGCCCTGTTTCGGGAAGGCAAGTTCGTCCAGTCTTTTCCTGCGTTCGGTGTCGAGCGTCGCGGCGCGCCGGTGACGGCGTTTCTGCGCCTCTCCGATGGCTCCATTCTGCTGCGCTGCGAGATCTCCGAGCCCGACGACCTGGTGATCCTGGACCCCACACTGGTGGAAGCGGTGGACGTGACCGTCGGCTTGAAGCCGGGCGGATCCATCTTGATCAACTCGGATCGCGACCCGGAGAGCTATGCCGACCTTGCCCGCCGCTACCGCGTGGCCACCGTCGACGCCAACGTCATCGCTCGCCGTCACGGGTTGGGCTCGAAGACGCAGCCGATCGTCAACACGGCGATCCTGGGCGCGTTCGCGGCCGATTCCGGCCTGGTCAGCCTGGAATCGGTCTGTCAGGCGATCGCCGAGGAGGCTCCCATTCAGCCCGAAGAAAACGTTCGGGCCGCACGGGAGGCAGCCGGCGCCGTGCGGAGCACTGCCGATCCGGAGGCGGAGCATGTCTGATCTCGATGACCTGGTTCACGGTGTTCCTCCGGCGCCGATCAGCAGCTCGACGACCTGGGTCAACAAGACCGGCTCCTGGAAATACATCCGCCCCATCTACCGTGACCGGGTCGCTCCGTGCAACGAGGGCTGTCCGGTGGGAATCGACATCGGCGCCTACATGAACTTCCTGCGCGAGGATCGGCTGCAAGAAGCTCTCGACCTCCTCCTGCGCGAGAACCCCATGCCCGCCACGACGGGACGCGTCTGCTATCACCCGTGCGAAAACGTCTGCAACCGGCGATCCTTCGACGAGCCGGTTTCCATCCATGGCGTGGAACGGATGCTGGGCGACCTGGCGCTCGAGGGGCCACTTCCGGAGCCGGTTCCGCGCACCCGCTCGGAGACGGTGGCGGTGGTGGGCTCCGGCCCCGCCGGTCTTGCCTGCGCCTACCATCTGGCCCGGCTGGGCTACGGGGTGACCGTGTTCGAGGCGGCGGCGGAGCCGGGCGGTGTGCTGCGTCTGGGAATCCCCGAGTACCGGCTCCCGAAGCGTGTGTTGGCCAGGGAGATCGACCGAATCCGGGCTCTCGGTGTGGAGATCCAGTGCGGCATGCGCGTGGGGTCCGATCCCCCCTGGAGTGGGCTCGACGAGTTCGGTGCCGTGTTCCTGGCCACCGGAGTGCATCGGAGCCGGGCCCTCGGTGTGGACGGTGAGAAGATCGAGGCGGTTCGCTCCGGACTCGAGTTCCTGCGCCAGGTCAACTTCGGCGCCCGCCCCGAGCTGGGGAGCCGCGTCGTGGTCGTCGGCGGCGGGAACACGGCCATGGATTGCGCCCGCACCGCTTTGAGGCTGGGGAGCGAGCCTGTGGTCCTGTACCGCCGCACCCGGGCCGAGATGCCGGCCATCGACGAGGAGGTGGCCGAGGCCGAGCGCGAAGGCATCGTCTTCCACTTCCTCGCCGCCCCGGTCGGCGTGCGCACCAAGAAGCGGCGTCTGGAAGGCCTGGACTGTGTCCGCATGCGCCTGGGCCAGGCCGACGAGTCCGGCCGCAGGCGCCCCGTTCCCATCGCGGGAAGCGAGTTCTTCCTCGCCGCGGACACGGTTCTCACCGCCATCGGCGAAGCACCGGACTTCCAGGAGTTCGCCTCGGACGTGGCCCGGGACGACTGGGTGGTTCAGGTGGACGACCTGTGTGCGTCCAGTCGGCCCGGCTTCTTCGCCGGCGGCGACATCGTGGACCAGCCGCATACCGTCGCGCACGCCCTGGGCTCGGGCAAGCGTGCCGCCATCGGAATCGACCGCTACTTGCGCGCTGCCACCGGTGAATCGGCGGCGGCGGACGACCCGGCCGGCTTGCGCTACGGGCGGCTGGGCAACGCCAGCATGACCCGGTGGCGCGACGATGATCCGGTCCACCGCAACGGCGCGGTCAACGACGTGGTCCCATACGAGGACCTCAACACGGCACACTTCGTGGGGATTTCAGGCGTTCCCGACCGCCATCTCTCCGCGGAGGCCAGCCGAACGAGCTGGGACGAGGTCAATCAGGGTTTGACCCGAGACGTCGCCCTCGAAGAGGCCCGGCGCTGCTTCAACTGTGGTTTGTGCAACCACTGCGAGATCTGTCTGATCTTCTGTCCAGACGTCGCCATTTCACGCCGGACGGACAGCACGGGATTCGACATCGCCTACGAGTACTGCAAGGGCTGCGGCCTGTGCAACGCGGAGTGCCCTCGGGGCGCCATGGCCATGACGAGGGAAGGGCTATGAAGAAGGTCATTGTCGGCAACCACGCTGTTTCCTGGGGAGCCCAACTCGCCCGGGCGGAAGTGATCTCCGCCTATCCGATCACGCCGCAGACCCAGATCGTCGAGGAACTGTCGGAAATGTGCGCCGACGGCCGGCTGGCCGCCAAGTTCATCAAGGTGGAGTCGGAGCACTCGGCCATGGCCGCTTGCATCGGGGCTTCGGCGGCGGGGGTTCGCACCTTCACCGCCACCTCCTCTCAGGGCCTGGCCCTGATGCACGAGCTTCTTCATTGGGCCGCCCTCGGGCGCCTGCCGGTCGTCATGGCCGACATCAACCGGGCCATGGCCCCGGGCTGGTCCATCTGGAGCGACCAGAACGACAGCCTCTCCCAGAGGGACACCGGGTGGATCCAGCTCTACTGCGAGACCAACCAGGAAGTGCTCGACACCACGGTGCAGGCCTTCAAACTGGCAGAGACGGTGGACTTGCCGGTGATGCTGGTTCTCGACGCCTTCTTTCTCTCCCACACGTCCGAACCCGTGGATGTCCCCGACCAGGATCTGGTGGACGGCTTTCTCCCCCGCCGCGAGGCTCGCTACAGGCTGGACGTGGAGGATCCGCGCGCTTTCGGCGCCCTGACCCCGCCGGACGTCTACATGGAGATGCGCCTTCGCCAGCAGGAGGCCATGGATCGGGCGCGTGGGGTCTTCGCCTCGGTGGACGAGGAGTGGTGTCGCCTCACCGGGCGCCGCTATGGAGCCATCGAATCCTACCGGGCGAAGAATGCGGAGATCCTGCTGGTGACCTCGGGCACGATCACCTCCACCACCCGCCACGTCGTGAACGAGCTGCGAGATCGGGGGCAGGCGGTGGGGCTGATCAAGGTGAGGATGTTTCGCCCCTTCCCGACGGAGGAGCTGCGGCGGGCTCTCGGCTCCGCGGAGCGCGTGGCGGTTCTCGACCGCAACATCTCCCCCGGTCGCGGCGGAATCTTCGCGGAGGAGATTCGTGCGGCCCTCTACGACATGGCGCCGAAGAAGCGGCCCTCGATGTACGGCTATGTGGTGGGGCTCGGAGGTCGCGACGTCACGCCTGCCGTCATCCACGAGATCGTCGACCGGACGCGGGCAGCATCGGCGCCGGAGCGCGAGGACCTCTGGGTGGGAGTCAAGCCATGAGCCAAGTCTTCATCAAGGACCAGATCCCCCGCGAAGAGCTGATGTACTCCGGACACCTGGCATGTCCCGGGTGCGGCGCCCCCATTGCCATGCGCCTGGTGCTCAAGGCGCTCGGCCCGCGCACCATCGTCACGCTCCCCGCTTGCTGCTGGTCGATCATCGCCGGACCGTATCCACAATCCTCCCTGGGAGTGCCGCTCTACCACACCGCCTTCGAAACTGGAGCGGCGGTGGCGTCGGGCATCAAGGCGGCCCTGGATGTGCGCGGCGATCACGAAACCACGGTCATGGCCTGGGCCGGAGACGGCGGCACCTTCGACATCGGGATTCAGGCTCTGTCCGGGGCGGCGGAGAGGAACGAGGACTTCCTCTACTGCTGCTACGACAACGAAGCCTACATGAACACGGGAATCCAACGCTCCTCGTCCACTCCCTGGGGAGCATGGACCACCACCACGCCGACCGAGCATCCCGAGGCGCATCCGAAGAAGGACATCCTGGCCATTCTGGCTGCCCACGGCATCCCATACGCGGCCACGGCTTCCGTCGCCTACCCGGTGGATCTGGTGCAGAAGGTCAAGAAAGCCAAGTCCACCCGGGGAACCAAGTTCCTCCACATCCTCTCGCCCTGCCCCCCGGGCTGGAAATGCGCCGACGAGGATTCCATTCTGCTGGCCCGCATGGCGGTCCAGACAAGGATCTTTCCGCTCATGGAGGTGGAGAACGGCCGGCGCTGGCGTTTCACCGTGGATCACCCGGGTGGATCGGTGGAGCCGTACATGCGCAAGCAGGGGCGGTTCCGGCACCTCACCGACGAGCACATCGCGAAGATCCAGTCCGAGGTCGACACACGCTGGGAGGTGCTCGAGCGCCGCGTGGAGCACGGAACCTGAGGAGTGCCGACTCCAACCCAGCACCAGCGTCAGAACTCGAGCGATTGCATGGGTGTCTTGAGGAAGAGGACGTCCGGGAACCGGCCGGAGACCGCCGAGATGGCTTCTTCCATCTCACTCGGCGGAAGACGCATGGCGATCAGCTTCTCCGCCCCGATGTGCTTTTCGAGGATCGCTCTGGCGTTCTCCGACTCGAAGAACCAGCTGGGGAGGAAGGCGACGTCGATCCCTCGTGATTCCAGATGGTAGGGCTCCAAGCGCTCGATGAGCAGCTCGGAGTCCCCGAAATGCAGGATCTTCTTCCCACCGAGATGGACGATGTGTCCCAGGACTTTCTCTGGATAGAAGAGGCTGGCCTGGTGGCCGAATTGCAGGAAATCCACCCGGATGCCGGACAGCGTGAGGGAAACGATCTCGTTCTTCTCCGTTCTCACTTCCTTGAGCTGATCCTTGACCGCCTCGTATTCCGGGTAGTCGGCCCGAAGCGCTTCCAGGACGTCCGGCGACGAGGCGAGGACGGTCTCCGGATGCTTCCTCAGGAACGATCCTGCAACCGTGGGTTCGAAATGGTCGTTGTGAGCATGACTGGCGAGCGACAACAGGACCGACGAGAAAGGTGGGTTCCCTGCGAGCATCTCCTCATAGACCTCTGGCGGGAGCGAACCGCGTGAGGCCTCCCCCACTTCCACGAACGCATCGATCAGAACCGTCCGTCCGTCCGACCGCAGCAGGAACCCATCATGAATCAGAAACGTGACCTCGAGCGTCGGGGCGGTGGGAGCCTTGCCGGCACGGCCCGGTGACGAGCCTTCGCCCGCTCGAGCCGGAACCGCAGAGTGGAAGATCGACAGGATGAGCAGGGCTCGTAACATTCCAAGAATCCTGGGGACCCGGCATCCCCCGGTATGGCCCCACGGCTTCTCCGCGAGCGCGACACGATCCGGAAGCACGGGCTGACTCATCTCGTTCTTGATCATGATGCCCTATCCTCCCCGATCGAGACGCCGCAAACGGTTGAACTAGGGGTGGATACCGCTTCGAGTTAGCGCAAGATACATGCCACCGAACTGTGGACGATCAGGCAGATCCAGGCGCTTCAAACGAGATTCCTGACTCCCCTGGTGTGCGGGTCCGCGATGAGATGCGAAGAGGTCGCACAACCCCGCGACCGAGTTCCGACGCCGGAACTCGAGCCCGCCGCGGCGCTGTTCGTGGGGAGCGCATCCGCATCGCGCTTTGATCCGAGCACGAGATGGCAAACGGTTTCGCGGCTCAGGCTCGAGGACAATCCGGCTCGGGATGTTCTTCTCCGACCTCGCCACCCTGCAGCTCATCGGATCAACCCGACCCCAGAACTGCGAGGCGGGACTTTGCATCCTCCACCTGCGCCACGGGCAGGTCGGCATCTCCCCACAGTTCCAGGAACTCCCGGTAATGTTGGCGGGCACTGGCCATGTCGCCGGTCTCCTCCTCGAGTCGCGCCAGATCGTAGAGCGCGATGTAGGGCTCAGTCCCGCTTGCCCTCCACCAATAATAGAAGGAGAGGCGATTCCGCGGTCCCAACATCTCTCGATAGGCGGCAGTCGCTCCGGAGGGGTCCCCTGCGGCGGCTCTTGCCCGGGCCTGGGTCCGCCATTCCGTCGGGAGGTCACGGTACTCCGGCGCCAGAGCGCGTGCCTCCTCCACTTCCGCCGCCGCCGCCGTCACGTCACCCGCGGCAAGATGGAGTTCCGCCTGCAGCAGATGGACCCAGAACTCGCTGGACGGCGCCGCGGCCGCCCGGGCGGCCTCGCGGAGCCGGCCGAGTGCCTGTTCAGCCTGCGGCCTGCGGTCCGCCCCCAGCAAAATGCGGCCGAGACAGAAGTAGGCCTGGTGGTAGGACGGCTCGACCCGGATCGCCTCCTCGGCGGCCTGCATCGCCCCGTCCACATCGCCGACTGCCTCGAGCACCTGGGCCCGGCTCACAAGGTGGCCGGCGAAAGCGTAGTTGAAGACCGCCGGCCGAACACTCCCGGCGCCGGACTGGTCGACTGCTTCCTGGAGGTCGGCGAGGCCCGCCTGGAGATGGCCTGCCGCGATCTCAGCGTAGCCTCGGAGGCCAAAGGCAGAGGCCCGAATGACGCCGACCTGGCTCCGGGTGGCGTCGTCGGCGACCCGACGAGCTCGCTGCCAGTTGCCGGCGAGCAGATGGGAATGTGCCAATCTAAACCACATGAAACTCAGGCCACGCGCCATCAGCTCCTCGGCCCGCGCGGCCGCCGCGTCGAAACTTCCCCGGGCCAACAGGAGAGCGACCTCGGCATCGACGATGGCCGGGTCCTCCGGGCTCTCGTCCCGATAGGGTGCGAGCAATCGGTCCGCCGCATGCAGATCTCCCGCGACGATGTAGTCGTCCATCAGGTGGAAAAGGACGACCCGGAAGGTCGGGTCGATCTCGAGGGCCTTCTCGAAGAGCTGCCGGCTCCTTCGGGGATCCCGGTACCGGCCCGCGTGCGTGATGACCTCCCCCAGGACGTAGCAGGCATCGGGGATGTCGGGGGACGATTCGACCAGCTGTGTCAGCGCATCGTGGGCGGCCTCGTACTCTCCTTGCGACATGTCGACGAACGCTCGATAGACCACCTGCCAGCGGTGCGGCAGCCGATCGATGGATCCAATACCGCTCCGAAGTGCCGCCTCGGCATCCTGGTGATTTCCATTCCACCAAGAAGCCATCCCCAGACGGTAGTGGGCGAGCGCGAAAGTCGTGTCCTCCCGAACGGCGCCGCCGAAGCGCTCGATCGCCTCGGGCCACCGGTACGCGTGAAGGGCGATCTCGCCGGCGGCGTACTGGCGGTACGCCTCCGGGGAAGCGGTGAGCGCCCGGGCGAGATCGAAAGGTTGCGAGCCACCGGCCGCAGCGACCCCCAGGCGGCTGCGAACCTGCGCGGCGATCGCGCCGGCGGACGAGAACAGCTCGGACTGCGTTCCGGCCTCGGTCCGGTGAGAGCCCAACGTGTTTCCGGTCTCGACGTCGACCAGCTCCGCGGTCAGGATCAGCCGCTCCCCGGCCGTCCCCACCTGGCCGACGAGCATCATTCGGGCACCGGCCCGCCGCGCCGCCTCGGAGGCGACCGCCGCGTCGAAGGCCGTTCCCGCCGCGGGGGAGACCTGCCGCAGGGCCGCGAGCACCTTCGGCGTGGAGACGACCGTGAGACCGCCGGACTCCGCCAGGTCGGTCGTGATCAGGCCCGTGAGCATCCGGCCGAGGTGCTCGGAGTCGGCGGGATCGCTCAGGTTCTCGAACCCGACGACCGCGATGGCGCCCTCTTCTGCAGCCGGGGGGCTGGATTCGGGCGGCGACCGCCGCTCCCCGTAGAGGTAGAACCCGCCAGCGATCAGGATCCCGGCGAGTCCGAGCGCGGCCGCCCAGGCCCAGCGGGGCAGACGCCGGGCGCCGGCTCGGGGAAGCGCTCGCGTGGGGACGGAGACGCTCCCGCTGTCGAGATCGCGCTTCAGGTTGCGCAGATCGGCCGCCAGGTCGGCCGCATCCTGGTACCGTCGGTCGGGCTCCTTCTCCATCGCCTTGCGCACGATCCGGTCTGATTCGGCCGGGATGTCGCCGGCCATCTGCGTGAGGGGGGCCGGTTGCTCGGCGATGATCGAGTGAAGCGTCTCCACGTCGCTCGCGCCTCGAAAAGGGCGACGGCCGCCGGCCATCTCGTAGAGCACGATCCCGAAGGAAAAGAGGTCGCTGCGATGATCCACCGGCTCGCCACGGGCCTGCTCGGGCGACATGTAGGCCGCGGTTCCCAGGACCTTCCCCGCACGGGTCATCTCCCGGCTGATCGTCTCGAGGCGCGCGGAGAGATCTTCAGCAGGGCCGTCCGTTGCGGGCTCGGCTTCGAGGAGCCTGGCCAAGCCGAAGTCCAGCAGCTTGACCTGCCCATCCGACGTGATCATGACGTTGTCCGGCTTGAGGTCGCGGTGGACGATGCCGTGCCGGTGGGCGTGACCCAGTCCTTCGGCGATGGGCAGTGCGACCTTCACCCATTCCTTCGGGGACAGCGGCCCGCGGGTGATCCGCTCGCGCAGCGTCCGGCCTTCCACGAGCTCCATGACGAGGAAGTCGAGCCCCTCCTGTTCGTCCACCTCGTGGATGACGGCGATGTTGGGATGGTTGAGCGCCGCAGCGGCGTGGGCCTCGCGCCGGAAGCGCAGGCGGCGCTCCGCGCCGACGGACACGTGTGCCGGCAGGATCTTGAGCGCCACGGCCCGGTTGAGCTTGGTGTCGACCGCCTTCCACACCTGTCCCATCCCGCCCTCGCCGATCTTCTCGACCAGGCGGTAGTGGGTCAGGGTCTGGCCCGGCTCGACTGCCATTGGAATGCTCCCGAAGCCGTGATTCTCGGCTGCAGTCTATGGGAGCCGGGTGTGTGCCGCAAGGAATGCGGCGGTCATGAGATCGGGTCGGGTCCATTGAGGTCGTCGTCGATACAGCGCCAATTCGATCCGCGTCGCAGCCAGCGATGCGTGGAACGGCTGACGAAGGCCTGGCGCAACATCATCGTCGTCCACACACCCGTGTGCGGCGCTCGTGACCCTGGCGATCTATCCATCGACTATTGCCGCGACCGGGTGAACCTGGTCTTCGTCGCGAGGACGCTGTGCGACGGGCGGGCGACATGCGTTCAGCCCTGCCACTTGCCCAATCTTCGTCTCTCTGATAGCCTGGCGCAGGCCTAGGAAGATCCCGCGACGTCGAAAAACTCTCGCTTACGGGCTGCACCCGAGAGCAGCCCGGCATTGTGGGGCCACGTCGCCGGCAAGTTTGCGATACGCCGAACACCGACAGCAGCCGAGGGCACCTGATGAAGCGGTGGACCTTGCGTGGAGCTGGGGCTTCTTTCCTGATCGTGGGAGCCCTCGGTTTGATCTTGGCTGTTGCAGAAGAACTCATCCCCAGCACGGGCTACCTCAACCGCCCCGGATTGCGTCCGGGCCCGATCGACTACGTCTATGGCATCAACCTTCACCTTCTTCTCGCCCTGGGCGTGTCCCTCTGCCTTCGCCTGGCCGCTTGGCGGGTTCTCGATCGAGACTTCCCGCTCATCGCGTTGGGCGGGTTTCTGGTCGTGGAGCTGGGCGTGGTAGCCACCTACTGGGTTGGCAGAACCGACCTTGTGCCACCGTTCTTCACACTCGCCGGGAAGATCGTAACGGCGGGCATTGCTGCAGCCGGAGCGCTGTTGGGGGTGTTGGTTCCCTTGCTCATCGCACGCCGATTCCCGCGCGACCTGTTTCTCTCGCGCGCCCGCGGTACGTTGGGGACCGTGGGGGTCGTTGCGACCGTTGCCCTGGTTCTCGGCAATGCGGTGGCGCTATGGAGCGCGCGTCCGCGGGAGGATGCAATTCACCTGCGGGCGGATGCCGATACGATCGAGAAACCCGATGTCTTCGTGCTTCTCGTTGACACGCTGAGGCGCGACCACCTTTCCTTTTTCGGCTACGAGCGGCCGACGAGCCCCCATCTGGACAGTCTCTTCGCTGAGAGCTGGGTTTTCACGAACGCATACACGCCCAGCACGTGGACGCCGCCGAGCGTGGCGAGCCTCTTCACCGGCTTGTACCCGAGCACACATGGGGTCACCTCTCTCCTGCATGCAATCCCGGAGGAGGTCACGACCCTGGCAGAGCAGTTCCGCAGCTATGGCTATCGGACGGCAGGCTTCATCTCGAATCCGATGGTCACGCGAAGGAAGGGCTTCGCGCAGGGCTTCGACCATTTCCTCTCACCCGAACCTCCCTGGTGGTGCTACCACCGGCGGACCGCGGTTGAGCTGATCGTGAACCGGTTTCTTTGGGGGCCGGGTCCACATTGGCCCAGCTCGGAGCTGGCGCGC
>JBHHXQ010000018.1:0-16122 GCA_046757105.1 Candidatus Krumholzibacteriia bacterium | reverse complement strand
GACATGCAGGGCGCGTCGCCCTCCGTCACGCCACACGGCCGCAACCGCGCACAGAGAGACTCTCTCCGACAACCGACGCATCGTGAGGCGCCCGGACGACGAGATACGTCGGGCGGCCGCTCTGGTTGTAGACCGCGAGCGTGCCGAGGTCGGTCCTGTTCACGAACGCGTGAGGCTGGCACTGCGGGAACGAGACTCGAACACCGGACTCGTTCGGAAAAAGCGGAACGCGATCCACGGGATCGCCGATCGACACGGCATGCGCTGGAGGCCGGTACCAGACGACCCAACCTTCCGGATCCGTGATCTCGATGCGGAACTGTGCGGATCGAATCCCACCGGATCCGGATTCCGCAGTCGCGGCCATGACGAAGAGAATCGCAGCCTCGCCCTCGGGCACGGTCGCACACGGCGAAATTCCTTGCGGGTCCGCATAGATGCCCACGTACCCGGTGCCGGCAGCCGCGACTGCCGGCGGCACGGCCGAGGCCGACAGGCGAGGAGAACCGTTGCAGGGATTCCTCGCGTCCACGAGGCCATGCGAGGCCCGCTCGCATGCGTTCGGCAGGCGCGGTGCGACGCCATCAAGATGCGCGGCGGCAGCGGATGCGTCAATCGATCTCGGGGCGGCGCGTCGTCCGCAGCGTGCCACGCCCCGCGAGCGACCGGAGGTCCAGAACAGCGTCGAAGGGCAGCTCTCCTTCGAACGTCGCCTGCAGGACGGCGTTCGGACGCAGCGCGCCGGCCCGCTGCGCGTGGTGGCTCCCGGAAACGTCGGGCCGCAGAAGCTCGAAGCCGAGCGCGTCCGCGACGACGATCTCGGCTCGCGCGGTGCCGCGCTCGAGTCGCAGGACGCCGCCTTCGAGGCTGGCCTCGCAGTCGGGGTGCAGGTGCAGGCGGCTGACGACCCGATGCCGACCCGGCCCCTCCACGCGGTCGCGGATGCGGATGCGTTCGGTGTCGAAGTCGAAACGGCGCCGGACGCGCAGGCGCTTGTCGTGCCACGGCACGAGCTCCGCCTCCACGGCACACGCACCGACCCTACGGGCGCGCACGTCGGATCGCCGCGCCACGCGAAACTGCGCCCAGATCTCGTGCTGCTCCACGCCGTCGATCTCGAGCGTGTTGTGGGCGCGCGTCGAGCGACAGGCGTGACGGAGTGGTCCGGGCTCGTAGGTGAACGTTCCGGAATCCACGACCAACGCGACGCCGCCCACGAACCACTCGAAGGACAACGAATCACAGTGGCCGTGGCCGGAAAGATGCGGCGGCCCGATGCCGCCGACGTCGGCGACCAGACAACTCCGCGAGCCCCGCCACACCGCGATGCCGGCGTCCTCGAAAAAGCGCAGGCCCGCCTCCGAGGCGGGAACATCCAGGTTCAACCGCCCGGCGTACTCGCATAGATCCGCCGGAGCCGGAGCGCCCGACACCCAGGCATCGCCGAGAAGCGGGAAGCCACCCGAGGGAACTTCCACCCCGCGTGCGAAGCGCAGCATCTTCCCGGCCGCCGCCTCGAGCTCGACACGCATGCCACCCGTCACCGCACCGTCGAAACCGAGAAGGTCCAGGACGTCCTCGAGCGCCGTGCAGTGGTACATGATGCTCGGCTCGATGTGCCCGCCGTCAGCGCGGATCTGCACGCGGACCTCACGCCGCAGGAGCGCCTCGGCCTCGGCGCGCCACTGCCGGCTGCGTGGATCCTCGAAGACGGTCGAGGCGAGCAGAAGCGCCTTCACGTCCTTGAGCAGATGCGTCCCCAGAAGATGCCTCTCCAGATGGCGGCGAAGCCAGGCAGCCTGGACGTAGACGCTGTGCAGAACGCGCCGCCGCCACTGCGGATCCGCGCGCTCCCCCAGCGTGTGTGCCAGGTCGAGCCAGTTCACGATGCGGATCGCCGTGGGATACGGCTCCCAGGCAACGCCGCGGCCGTGCGGATGCACGTCGATCCAGCGATCCACGAGACCGCACAGCTGCCGGGTGGCGCCCTCCGAGGAGGCCGGCGCCACATCGCTCGCCTGGTCCGCGATCGGCAGCAGGTAGTCGAAGTAGTGGACCTGGTAGTTCCAGGAACGGCCGAGCTCCGGGATCTCCCAGGGCCGGCTCAGGTCGATGCGACGGACCTGGTTCCACCAGGTGAACTGGCCATCCAGGACGCGCGCGTCGACCGGGGGACGCCATCGAACGGCCAGCGGTCCCCACCCGGAGCTGACCGGCAGCGGACGCGGGGGTCGGACGGGCCGCGGCGCCGGCAGGAGGCTCCGCACACGACGACCCAGCTGGTGCCGAACCTGCTCGGCATGCAGGTGGCGAAGCGTCTCGACATAACGGCGGGGTGACGCGCCCGGAGGCTTCAAGGGTCTTCTCCCCTTAGGGCTTGTGGCGATCAGCTCCTGCAAGACTCGAAGCGGGAGGTCTGGATCCGGCGCGTCGGTGGGCGCATCGAACCCGGGCTGCCGCCGGGACGCCGAAGATCTGGAACGCCTTGCCGGCCGGTCGCCCGGCGATGTCCGCGGCTGCGCGTCCTCCACTCTACGGGAGGGCCCCCCACCGGCGCGAGCCCGCCCTGGGAGCCGCAGGAGCGTCACACGACCGTCGGGAACTCTCTTCGGGGCCGGGTGTTCCAGTGGTACGATGGCCCTGCATTGGCCCGTCCGAGACGAATTCACCGGCGCTCACTGGTCTCGTATGCGGTCGGCCGGGCCTTTCGTGCACCCGCAGGCCCGACTCCGTTGCAGCGATTCTTCCTGGGAGCAGGCCGGTGCGAGGAGGTTTCGACGCATGGGATCGAAGCCAAGGTTTCCGGTGCTCATGGCCAACGTCGTGTTCTCGGCAATCCTCGTCGGCGTCGTGGTCGGGATCGGGCTGCGTTCGGTGCCCGCTGGCGACGCCGGGAATGCCGGGCAGGATGCCGCGCAGGCCCAGTCGGACACGGAACTCGACCTGCGGCCGGAGTCGGCGCCCCCAGAACCGCTCGACGCGCGGCCGTTCGATGTTGCCCTGCGATCGCCGGGTGCCGGGGCGGCCGGGGACCGTCCCCGTTCCTCGTCCGCTCTACGCACCCCGGCAGAGGCCGATCTGTTCAGCTTCGCGGACGTCGCGGAGCAGGTGACGCCCTCCGTCGTGACGGTGGTCAGCCAGAAGCGAGTCGGAGGAGACGACTTCGGGGGCTTCTTCGAGCGCTTCTTCGGCAATCGTCAAGAGCCCTTCGTGCAGGGGCACGGATCCGGGTTCGTTCTCGATTCCAACGGCACGATCCTCACGAACAACCACGTCGTGGACGACGCCGACGACCTGACCGTGCGGCTGAAGGACGGGCGCGAGTTCGAGGCCGAGGTGATCGGGATGGATGCGAACACCGACATCGCCGTGATCCGGATCGACGCCCAGGACCTGCCGGTGGTGAAGCTCGGGGACTCCGACCGGCTGCGCGTCGGCGAGTGGGTTCTGGCGATCGGTAGCCCGTTCCGCCAGGCCCTCGATCACACGGTCACCGCCGGAATCATCAGCGCCAAAGGACGCGGCAACGTGGGCCTCGCGGACTACGAGGAGTTCCTGCAGACGGACGCCGCCATCAATCCCGGCAACAGCGGTGGGCCACTCGTCAACCTGCGCGGCGAGGTGATCGGCATCAACACGGCGATCGCGACCCGCAACGGCGGTTTCCAGGGCGTGAGCTTCGCCATCCCGATCAACTTCGCCCGCAACATCATCGACATGCTGCTCGCGGAAGGCCGGGTGACGCGCGCGTGGCTCGGCGTCGTCATCCAGGACGTCACGCCCGAGCTGGCGCGCGGCCTCGACCTGCCCCGCCCCGAGGGCGTTGCCATCGCCGAGGTCAACGAGAACAGCCCCGCAGAGGAGGCCGGGCTCCAGGAAGGCGACGTGATCGTCGCCATGGACGGCGTCGCCACCGAGAGGGTGTCGGCCTTCCGCAACCGGGTTTCCCTGTCGGTGCCGGGACAGCGCGTCGAACTCGAGGTTCTGCGCGATGGCAAGCGGCGCACCGTCGAGGCCCGGCTCGGCGAACTCACCGAAGACGTCCTGGCCGCCGTCCAGAACCAGCGGCCGCGCACTCCGGAAGGCCACCCGGACAGTCAGCTCGGCCTGCAGCTCGCGGATCTCACCCCCGAGATCGCCGCACGCTTCGATCTGTCGCGCCGCACGAGCGGTGTCGTCATCACAGGCGTCGCACCCGGGAGTCCGGCGGCCGAGGAGGGGCTCGAGCCCGGTGACGTGGTGCGATCCGTGAATCGGCAGCGGGTGCAATCTGTCGAGGAGTTCGACGCGGCGCTCAACCTCGTTCCCAGCAATCATCCCGTCGTTCTCAACGTGAAGCGCGGCGGACGCTCCTTCTTCATCACGCTCGACCGAACTTCCTGAGCTGCTCGACCGGAGTGTCAGCCGACGACGTTGACGAGACGGTTGGGCACCACGATGACCTTGCGCGCCGGGCGGCCCTGCAGGTGGGTCGCCACCTGGGGCAGCTCCAGCACTTGCCGCTCGATCTCGGCGGCGTCGGTGCCCACGGGTACCTCGAGGCGCGTGCGCACCTTGCCGTTCACCTGCACGGCGAGCGTCACGGACTCCACCTCGAGCGCCTGCGGATCGGCCTGCGGGAAGCGCGCTTCGAGGACGCTCTGCCGATGTCCCAGCCGGTTCCAGAGCTCCTCGCACAGGTGCGGTGCCATCGGGGAGAGCATGAGCACCAGGTGGTGCAGCGCCTCGCCCAGGACGAGACGCGATGGCTCGTTGCGCGACGTGTCGCCTGCGGCCGCGCCGGCCGCCTGGCCGGCTGCGGTGGCCTTCGCGGTCGCCCCCGCGGCCCGCAGGGAGTTCATGACCTCGTTGACGAGCTCCATGAGCGAGCTGATGGCCGTGTTGAAGTGCAGGTCCCGGGCCAGGTCACGCCGCATCTTCTGGACGCACTGGTGCGTCTTGCGATGCAGCGAGCGCGCCGCCTGCGGGAGTTCCGCTCCGCGCAGGGCGTTCGGGTTCGCCTCGAAGGCGCGCACCGCGTCCAGCGAATCCGTGACCAGTCGCCAGACGCGATTCAGGAACTTGAAGGCACCCTCCACGGCGCGGTCGTTCCACTCGGCATCCTTCTCCGGTGGCCCGATGAACAACGTGTAGACACGCTCGGTGTCGGCGCCGTACTTGGCGATGAGCTCGTCGGGCGGCACCACGTTGCCCCTGTTCTTCGACATCTTGGCGCCGTTCTTGGTGATCATGCCCTGCGTGAAGAGACGTGCGAACGGCTCCGTGAACCCGATGAAGCCGCGATCGTGCAGGACCTTCGTGATGAAGCGCGCATACAGGAGGTGCAGGATGGCGTGCTCCACCCCACCGATGTACTGGTCGACCGGCAGCCACGCGTTGGCGCGCTCGGAATCGAAGGCGCGGCTCTCGTCGTGTGGCGAGACGTAGCGCAGAAAGTACCAGCTCGAGTCGACGAAGGTGTCCATCGTGTCGGTGTCGCGCTCTGCCGGGCCGCCGCATTTCGGGCAGGTCGTATGCAGGAACTCGTCGCTCGCGGCGAGTGGCGAGCGCCCGTCGCCGGTGGGACGGAAGTCGGCGACGTGCGGAAGCTCGACGGGCAGGTCGGACTCCGAAACGGGCAGCGTGCCGCATCTGCCGCAGTAGATGATGGGGAGCGGGGCACCCCAGTAGCGCTGGCGCGAGATGAGCCAGTCGCGCAACCGGTAGTTGATGGCGTGCTCCCCCCACCCCTTCTCGGCCAGGTAGTCGATGACCTTGGGGATGGTCTCGTCGGACGGCATGCCGTCGAACGGGCCGCTGTTGACCATGATACCGGGCTCCGTGTAGGCGGCGCCGGGAAGCATCGGCGTGCACCCCGACGCCGGCTGCACCACCTCTTCGATCGGCAGCCCGTACTGCCTCGCGAACTCGAAGTCGCGCTGGTCGTGTGCGGGAACCGCCATGACGGCACCCGTGCCGTAGCCCATGACGACGTAGTTCGCCAGCCACAGCGGGATGCGGCGCCCGTTGACCGGATTGATGACCGCCTCGCCGGTCGCGATGCCCTCCTTCTCCAGCGCCGTGTCGTCGCGGACCTCACCGCCGAGCCGCTTGACGCGCGCGACGAAGTCGCGCAGCTCCGCCGTGCGCTTCCCGGCGCGGGCGATGATCTTCTCGACCATCGGGTGCTCGACCGCGAGCACCATGTAGGTGGCGCCCCACAGCGTGTCGGGGCGGGTGGTGAAACACGGCAGCGGTTCACCGGTGTCCGCCATGCGGAACTCGACGCGCGAACCCTCACTGCGGCCGATCCAGTTGCGCTGCATCGTCTTGACGCGCTCGGGCCAGTGCTCGAGCTCGTCCAGGTCGGCAAGCAGCCGGTCGGCGTACTCGGTGATGCGGAAGAACCACTGCAGGAGGCTGCGGTCCTCGACTGGCGTGTCGCAGCGCTCGCAGGCGCCGCCCACCACCTGCTCGTTGGCGAGCACGGTCTTGCACGACGGACACCAGTTGACCTCGGCCCACTTGCGCTCGGCCAGGCCGGCCTTGTAGAGCTGCAGGAAGAGCCACTGCGTCCAGCGGTAGTAGCCGGGCTCGCACGAGGCCACCTCGCGTTCCCAGGCATACTCGATGCCCCAGCACCGGAACTGCTCCTTCATGCGGCCGATGTTGGACTTCGTCCACGCGGCGGGATGGATGTCGTTCCGGATGGCTGCGTTCTCGGCCGGCAGGCCGAATGCGTCCCAGCCCATCGGCGCCAAGACGTTGTACCCTTCCATGCGCAGGTAGCGCGCCAGGACGTCACCGATGATGTAGTTGCGCCCGTGCCCCACGTGCAGGTCGCCCGACGGGTACGGAAACATCATCAGGCAGTAGTACTTGGCCGTCGAGTCCGTGACGTCGCAGGCCATGAGGCGCTGCTCGCTCCAGCGCTTCTGCCACTTGGGCTCGATCTCCGCGAACGGATAGTGGTCCACGCAACCTCTCCTCGAAACGTCGGGATCGCGACAGGTGACCCCTGCGATCATGCCGGGCACGCAACCTCGTCGAACACGCTGGGAGGACAGACCCTTCGATCACGCCGGGAGCGCATCCTCTGCGCTCCGGAATGCAGCGCAGCACCACGACGGTTTCCGGCCCGGCCGCACCCGACTAGACGAGCTCCTGGCCCAGGAACGAGTTCACGAGCGCGCGCTCCAGGACCCAGCGCTGCGGCAGCCGCACCGATTTCATCTGCACGTCGGCCCGCTGCAGGTTCCGCAGCCACAGGACCAGCTGTCTCCTGGTGAAGCCCTGCGCCTGGCGCGCCAGGTCCTGGATCACGAACGGCGGCAGGCCCATGCGGCGAGCCATCTCGCCGCTGCCCCGCACGCCACGGTCCTGCAGCAGCTTGACCCGAAGCAGGTTGTTGACCTGCCGGGCGAGCACGGCCGTGATGCGGATCGGCTGGTCGTCGACGTCGAGCACGCGCGACAGCGCCTCCAGGAAGCCGCCCATGTTGTCCGGCCGGAAGGCCCGGTTGATGGCCCAGACCTCCTCTTCGCGGTAGCGCCCGACCGTGGCCCTGACCTCGGCCTCACCGACGTGCCCGGCGCCGGCGTAGCGCACGGCCACCTTGTCGACCTCGTTGCGCAGGTCGAGCAACGCGGTGCCGACGAGCTGCACCAGACAGTTGCAGGCCTGATCGTCCGCCCCGAGCCCATGTGCCTCGAAGCGCGCCTGCACCCACCCGGGCAGCGCCGGCTCGGGGAGCTGGTCCACGCTGACCACGCGGGCGGATTTCTCGATCGCCCGCGGGATCTTGTAGCGCCGGTCGAGCTTGCTGGCCACCAGAACGAGGACGGTGCTCGGCGCGGGCTGGGCGAGGTACTCGAGCAGGGCGGCCTCGGCGCGGTCCTTCAGCGCAGCCAACATCTTCTCGAAACGGCGCACGACCACGACCCGGCGCTCGGCCATGAACGGGAAGCTGCGGGCCTGCGACAGGAACTGGCGAGCCGTGTCGTCGTCGCCGGAGTACTGGTCGAGGTTGAAATCGCGCGACTCGCTCGGCACCGCCGCCTCGACGAGAACGTCCACGGCCTCCTCGGCGAGGAGCATCTCGCTGCCGAGAACGCCGTACACAGGCTCCAGGACGCCGCGGTGCAGATCGCGCCGCAGCGCCTCGACATCGTAGCCGGTCTCGGAACTCCTCTGTCGGGAGCGCGCTGCCAGAGCCACCTCCGGGGCTGCCACAGGACGCTAAGCGATTGTTCCCCAAGCACATGCCGGGTTCTCCTGGGGTGGAATACCACGCCCCGGGAGACTTGTCGAGCCCTTTGCCCGGGCGGGCCGGCCGCCGTCCAGTCGCGGCTCGCCCGGGGAGGCAATCACCAGGCGCGCACGGTCTTGTCCAGGATCGCCTCGACGACCTCGTCCAGTGCCTCGTCGACGGCGGCATTGAAGCCCTCGTCGCCTTCCTCGAGGAGGTAGTTGCCGTCGCCGGAGACGCTGGCATCCTGCCACAGGACGTCCCCGGTCTGCAGGTCGGTGTACTTGATCGAACAGGTGACGACCACGCGGTACTCCTCCTCCAGCTCGTCTGCGCTTCTCGAGAGCACCGACTCCGAGACGCGACGCACCGTTCCGCGCAGCTCCTTCTGGGCCTGGCCGCGCTCCGATTCCCCCTGGTAGACCCGGATTCCCTTGTCCCGCATGAACTCCCGGACGACGAGCTCGGTCAGCTGCGTCCCGAGATCCTCGGCCCGTTCGCCGGTCGTCTCGTCCTCGAAGAACGGAATGTAGATGTCGCCCACGTTGGCCGCGTTCCGCCCCGTCGTGTTGTAGCCGCAGCCGCCGAGCGCGCCAGCCACGAGCAACCCAACGATGGCGGCCAACGCCGACATGCCGACGAGCCACTGGCAGGCGCGGTCGAAACACTGCAGCGCGGAGTTCCCGCGCATCGCACACCTCCGGCTCCCGAGAACCTCTCGCCCCACGCAACGCATGCGCCGGCATCCCGCTTCCCCACCCCAGGATACGGTCACGAAGTGCGCATTGGGAAGCACGCAGTCCAGGAAGGTCGTGCCTCGGGCAAGACGCGGCGCTCAGGGGCGACCCGTCCCCCGCTGTCCCGGAGAACACGTTGCAATGGCCCACTCCCCGGGACGGCGCGCCAGGCGTGATGGTGGGATGACACCGCATGGATCCGACGTTTCGAGCTCGACCCTGGAGGACCGTGTGGGTTGCGGATCGTCCTGGAGCTGGATCGAGCGCGTGGAGCAGGACGGCGTGCCGCCGAATCCCGCATCGACCATCCGGTGGAACCCCTCATCCCCTTCGTGGCGTCGCTTCAGCCACGCCGTGCCCCCTGCAGGCGGTCGGCGGCGACTTCCGCGTGCAGGAGGAGTTCGAGGGCGAGGTCGTGCGCGTCGATCTCCCGGCGCGAATGCTCGCGCACCGCGCAGATGGCCATCGCCGCCCTCGACGAGCCGGCGCTCGGCGCCCGCGCGGACGGCCCGTTGCGTGCGCGGGCGCCTGCTCCGGATGGAGCTGGAGCCGATCGAGCCGGCGCTCGACCTGGCCCGGGATGCGGGCGCGCCCCGGCGTTTCGGCGCGGCGATCCCGTCCGTGCCGGGCGACGCGGCCGCGCCGGCGCCGCGCCAGGTCGTGCTCAGGACAGCTTCGACTCCGCTTCGGTGTCGTACTCGAACGCCTGGGCGGCAGACTGCCCCTGCGCTTCAGACGACGCCGGCTCGGGAGCGGCGCCCGAGCTGCCGTCGCCGTTGTCGGGCGGCCCGCACGCATCCGGTGCGTCCACCTCGTTTGCCTGCGTGGCGCGCTGGGGGCGGCCCGGACCGCGCTTCTTCTCGGTCTTGATGTCGTAGATCTTCATCCGGTAGCGCAGCTTGTCGCGCTTCATGCGCAGCATATCGGCGGTGCGGCTCTGGTTCCAGTTGCACTGTCTCGATGCCTTCAGGATGAGGTCGATCTCGACCTCGCTCACCAGCTTGTCGAAGTCGACGCCCGCCTCCGAAATGGGGCGCGCCAGGGCGTTCTCGAGCCGTCGCACTGCCGAGAGATTGCTCTCGGACACCTGGCTTTCAATCGGCAGGTGCTCCGGGCTGAGCGTCTCGCCGTCCTCGAGCAGCACCACGCGCTCGAGCATGTTCTTGAGCTCGCGGATGTTTCCGGGCCACTCGTAGTTGAGCAGGATCTCGGCGCATTCGTCCGCGACGTTCTGGAATCCCTTGTGGAACTGCTTGTTGTACATGTTCAGGAAATGCTTCGCGAGCACGAGAATATCCTCCTTGCGCTCGCGCAGCGGCGGGATGTAGATCGGCACCACCTTCAGGCGGTAGTAGAGGTCCTCGCGGAAGGTCTTCTCCTTGACCGCCTGCGCCAAGTTGCGGTTCGTGGCCGAGATGATGCGCACGTTCACCGAGATGTCCTTGATACCGCCGACGCGCTTGAATTTCATGCGCTCCAACACGCGCAACAGCTTGACCTGGATGGTCAGGCTCATCTCGCCGATCTCGTCCAGGAACAGCGTGCCGCGATTGGCAAGCTCCAGGAGCCCCAGCTTCTGGTTCTTGGCGTCGGTGAAGGCGCCCCTCTCGTGCCCGAACAGCTCCGACTCGAGCAGCTCCTCCGGCAGTGACGCGCAGTTGATCTCCATCATCGGCATGTTGTGACGCGCCGACATCCTGTGGATCATGTTGGCGACCACGTCCTTCCCGGTGCCGCTCTCCCCTTCGATGAGCACCGTCGTCGAGTCGCTGCGCGCCACCTGCTGGACGGTCTTGTAGACCGCCTGCATGCCCGGGCTCTGGCTCGGGATGATCGAGCTATCCGGGTCGACCCGATGCCGCCGGCGCAGGCGCAGCAGCTCGCGCGACAGCTCCTTCGACTTCAGCCCCTTGTCGATCACGAAGAGTAGCTGCTCGAGATTGATGGGCTTGTTGACGTAGTCGTAGGCGCCCAGCTTCATCGCTTCGACGGCCGTCTTGATGTCGCCGAAGGCGGTCATCATGATGACGCAGATCTCGTTCAGGATGTCTTGCAGGCCGGCGAGAACCTCGAGCCCGCTCCGATCGGGCAGCTTCAGGTCCAGGAGCACCAGATCGGGGAGCTCCGTGTTGATGATGTCGACGGCTTGAGCGGCCGTCGAGGCCGCGCGCACATCGTAACCCTCGTCCGCGAGGGTCTTGGTCAAGAAGTAGCGAATCGACTCCTGATCATCGACGAGCAAGATCAGCGGTTTCACTGGGTCCTCCCATCAGGATCCGTCCTAGCGGCAGGCAGAGCAGGAAGCAGCTTCCCTCTCCGGGCCGACTATCGACGACGATTTGTCCACCGTGGCCCTCGACGATGTGATGACACACGTAGAGGCCAAGCCCGGTCCCCCGAGCCTTGGTGGTGTAGAAGGGTTCGAAGATCTTGTCGCGATCCTCCTGTGGAATGCCCTCGCCGTGGTCGCGCACGCTGGTGATCAGGCTGTCGACCTCGGCGCTCTCGACGAGCGGCTCCGAACTCGAGCCGAGCCGCTGCTCGATCTCGATGCTTTCTCCCCGGGGACTCGCCTCGATGGCGTTCTGGATCAGATTGATCAGCACCTGCTCGATGCGGTCGGCATCCACCCCGACCCGCGGCAGGTCGGGCTGCACGCGTCGCACACACTCGACGCCGCGCGCCTCGAAGCGCGTCTGCAGCGTGCGCACGCTGCGATCGACCAGATGAACCAGATCGGTATCCTGCAGGCTGAGCTCGAGCGGGCGGCCGGCGCTGAACAGGTCGTTGATGATGCGGTTCAGGCGATCGACCTCGGCGAGGATGAACTCCACGTGCGTGGCCTCGTCGCCTTCCATGCGCTTGGTGAGGTACTGGATGCCGGCGGTGATGCCAGCCAGCGGGTTACGGATCTCGTGCGCGATGCTGGACGTGAAGCGCCCGAGTGCCGCCAGCTTGTCCAGGTGACGGATCTGCGCCTCCATGCCCTTGATCGCCGAGAGGTCGGCGAACTCACCGATGACGCCGTAGACCTGCCCCTTCTCGTCGCGCAGCAGCGACGTGGCCAGCTGAATCGGCAGCGTCTTGGCGGAAGCGGTGCGCAGGGTCGCCTCGACACCACGCGCGCCGCGCCCGGCCTCGAGCGCATCGCGCAGCGGATCGCGCCCGTGCGGATCCAGGAAGAGCTCGGAGCTCGGCCGCCCGTGCCGCTGCGCCGCGTCATCCCCGGACAAGCGTTCGGCCGCCAGGTTGAACAGGGTGATGCCGCCTTCCAAGTCCACCGACAGCAGACCGTTCGACATGCCGCCGATGACGTTCTCGCGGAAGCGCTCCTCGCGCTTGAGCTCCTCGTACAGACGCGCGTTCTCGAGCACCGTCGAGAGGTTCTGCGCCAGCGTCTCGAGCATGATGAGGTCGATCTTCGACAACGGCACGTCGCGCCCCGCGTCCGTGGCCAGGATGCAGCCGAGGACCGGGAAGCCGGGACAGCTCCAGCAGCGAAAGCGCCCGCCCTCCCAGAAGTCGGGATCCGGCTCGTTCGCATACTTGGCCGTCCAGTCGCGCACCTCCGACTCCGAGCACGCCGGACAGCTGGCGGGCGCACAGCCCCGGCGCTCCCAGACGGGACCCGGCGGCGAGGTCTTCACGAGCGGCACGATCACGAACGACTCGTGGACGCTCTCCGGGAAGAGGGGCTCGCCGTGCAGCGAGCCGAGAGCGTGCGTCTGCGCGTCCTTGATGAGATAGGACCGCTGCATCCCGAGGCTCTTGGCGAGCATGCCCGAGGCTTCCGGAAGCGCGAAGCGGTTCGCCACCCACTCGAAACGGTCGCCGCGCCGGCGCCGCACGCCGCCCTCGAACACCCCCTCCTCTGGACGCCACGTGAACAAGCCGTACTCGCTGAAGCCGACGCCGCGGTTCAGGTACTCGAGAACCGAGTCCACGGTGCGCTTCTGATCGAGCGAGGCGATGAAGCTGCGCCCCACCTCCTTGAGCGACAGGAGCTGGATGTTGGTCTTGATGAGCCGGAAGTAGGAGTCCTCGAGGTCCCGAACGAGGTTGTGGGCCAGACTGGCGAGCTGCCTGCCTGGATCGGCCCACAGGCCCAGCCTCTCGCCGCCCGTCCGCACGCCCTTGACCGCCTCGATGCGCGCCGCGATCGCGGCATAGCCACGCGCCCCCTGTCTCTGCAGGACGAGCACGCCGACCAGCAGCAGCACGCCTGTGCCGAGGATTGCGAATTGCATCGGCACGAGTGCGCTGAGCGAAAGTGCGCAAGCAACCCCCGCAGTGCTCCAGAGGACGACCAGGCGCAGACTCATGCGCGAAATCCCTCCATGGCGCGTTCTCGTGACCCTGTTTCCAGGTCCGGCTCGCGCGGCCTAGCGGTTCCCGATCCAATGGGAAAAACCACGCAGGTGTGAGCAACTTTGGATCCAACGGTAGTCTCGCTGCCGTGCCTCGGATGGATGAAGTCCCTCAGCGCTCCCAGTTGGCCGTGCCCGCGTGGCGCATCGGGGGCCACGCGACCGCGGCATGCCTCGTCGGGTCGCAAGAAGAGCGAGTCGGGAGTCACGCTGGCTGTTCGGAGGGAAGCCAAGCACAGGTGAGAAGCCCACGAAGCGCAGCCGGGTGAGGAACCCGAGCCGGGGAGGGTGCCCGCGGCGCAGAAACGAGTCCGTGGACGGAAGCCCGGGGGTCAAGCGACTCCCGGGGACAAGAACGAAGCCCCGGCGAGGAGGAAACCGGGGCTTCGGGCGAGGGGATGATGCCAGCTCCGGCCGCCCATCAGAGCGACAGGAGGAACCTCGGGGGGCAGAGGTCGGTCAGTTCCCTAGCACGCTCCCTCACCCGTCAGAATCGTGCGTACCGTCTTGACGACGATCTGCATGTCGGTGTTCGGGCCCTGGGACCGGATGTAACGCAGATCCCACGCGACCTTGCGGCGGACGCTCTCGATGGAGTCGTCGTAGCCGTTGTGTACCTGTGCGAAGCCCGTGATTCCCGGCTTCACCAGAAGCCGCTTGGAGTAGTGCGGGATCTCGGACTCCAGCATCTTGATGAAGAACGAGCGCTCGGGGCGCGGGCCAATGAGCGTCATGTCCCCACGCAGCACGTTGAAGAACTGTGGCACCTCGTCCAGGCGCGTCTTGCGCAGCAGGTGTCCCACAGGCGTGACGCGGGGATCGTCCTTCTGCGCCCACTGCGGTCCGGCGGCCTCGGCATCCTGACGCATGGTGCGGAACTTCCAGATCTTGAAGGGACGCCCGGCTCGGATCACGACACGGCGGCCGTGCGCGGCGCGCGTGGCGCGCCGGCGCTCCCGCCGGCGCCGGTTGATGCCGATGCGATCCTGCGTGTAGAACACCGGGCCCGATGAGTCGAGCTTGATGGCGATGCCCACCAGCAACATGAAGGGCGCCAGGACCACGAGTGCCAGGAGCGCCAGCACCACGTCGGCGACGCGACGCAGACGCACGTTGCGCGCATCCACGATGCTCTCGAGTTCGTCAGCCATCGCCACGAGGTCGTCGTCCAGCTCCGGAGCGCCGGCCTCCACCTCGGGGGAAAGCATCGGCTGTACGACGGCCTCGGCCTCGCTCTCGGCCGTCGAATCGGTCATGTGCGTCTGTTCGGGCATCTCCCTGCTGTGCTCCTTCGGTGCGGCATCCCGGGTGGCGGTGCATGAGCGGTACGTTCCATGCGCGACCAGGCATCCCGTCGCAAAAGGCGCACCAGCGTCCGGAATGGCCGAGCGGCCTCGCGTCCTGGTCGAAGATGACCCTATAAGTTATTTCATGCAAACGTGTTACGATGTCGCAGGAGGCGGCAGTTGGAGCCACCGGGAGAGCGAACGTGGGGCCGGATTGGGTGGAATGACCTGGCCGGGCAATACGTCCAGCGGGATTTCACCTACTCCTCGTCCACCGTACAGCGCAGACCTGCCTCGCGAGCCTTCTCGACCCAGGTGTGTGCTTCTTCGCGCGTCGAGCAGCGGCGCAGGACGACCACGTAGAGATCGCCACGCCGTTCGAGCCGCGGCCGCAGCTTGGCTCGATAGAAGCGCGCGACCTCGAGAGCGGCGCTGTCCATGTCGGTGTGCACACCGGAGCGCACCACGAAGCGTCCGCGTTGGGGCGAGTGCGTGGCTTCGGGCCTGCCACGTTCGAGCGCCGGCCGTGGGCGCGGCACGTCCGGCACGGTGCGCGCGGCTCTGCCACGGACCGCGGGGCGGGCGGCCGGCGCAAGCTGCGGCGGCGAAGACTGCGCCGGCCGCTGCGATGCGGCGGGCGGCGCAGGCTGCCGTGCAGATGTTCGTGCGGCGGTTCTGGGGCCGCCGGACGGCGTGCGTGGAAGCGCTGCGTCGCCCTCGGGGACGCGGGTCCGCTGCGGAGGCGCCGCCACTCGTGTCGGTTGAGGGCCGCCCCGGGCGGTGGTGGCGTCCAGCCTCCCGGGACGCGCCGCAACGGGCTCCCCGCCGGACGTCGACTGCGCCCGCCGTCCGGGGACGCCGGCGGGTGTGCGGGGCACGGATCCCGTGCCGACGGGCGCTGGACCGCCGAGCTGGAAGTGCAGCGAAACGACATGCTCCGGGGAGCGCGCCCCGCTCACCCGGAGAGCGTAGTCGGCAGCCAGCCGGTCGCGGCGCACGCCGAAACCGCCGCTGTAGAGCGTGGACTTCTCCGCGCCGTCGAGGCTGGTGCGCATCCCGAGCCGCAGTGCGACGCCGGTCGGGACCCACCACTCGGCACCCATCCCCAGCTCCGCGGTGGCGCCGCGATCGCGATCGACCTGGACGCTGACCAGCAGGCGCTCGTCGGGTGTGGAGTGTGCCAGGCCGCCGCTCAAGCGGTACCGGTACGGGAACCGGCGCCTGTCATCGTGCAGTCCGGACGTGAAGCCACGAACGGCCAGACCGACGCGTGTCCGCTGCGCCCGCCACAGGATTCCGGCATTGGTGCTCCAGCCTTCGATCCGCCCCCCCTCTCCGAGCCTGGAGGCCACACGCCCGACCGCCACGCCGAGCTGCAGCGCCGGCAGCACCCGCGCCGCGAGGTCGAGGTCGCCGACGAACTCGTAGGCGCCGGGATTGCCCTCGAACGAGTCGAGCACATCGCCGCCGGGGACGCCGTCCCGATGCAGGAGACGGCCCGAGAA
>JBHHXQ010000017.1:0-16503 GCA_046757105.1 Candidatus Krumholzibacteriia bacterium | reverse complement strand
CATGCGTGAGCTGGGATGGGAGGTGGCCGGCATCGAGCCGGATCCCGTGGCCGCGCGCGTGGCCCGGGACACGTACCGGATCGTGGTGCACGCCGGAGATCTCCAGACCGCTGCACTTCCACGAGCCTCGTTCGATGCCGTCGTCTTGAGTCATGTGATCGAGCACGTGCGCGATCCGGTGCGCGTCCTCGAGGCGTGTGGCGGGTTCCTGCAGCGCGGCGGGCACCTGGTCCTGCTCACACCCAACATCGAGAGCCTGGGCCACCGCGTGTTTCGCGACAGCTGGATCACCCTGGACCCGCCCCGGCACCTCGTCCTGTTCGCACCCCGGACGCTGGCCGGGTGCTGTCGCGCCGCCGGTCTCGAGGTGACGCGCGCCGGGACGAGCACGCGCATCGCTCCGTGGCGCTGGGCGGCCAGCCGGGCGCTCCGGAGCAGGGGCGTCCTGCCGAATCTGGATGCGAGCTCGATCCCGCGGCGCTACACGCGGATCGAGGGCCGTGTCTTCTGGATCGTCGAGCACCTCCTGAGCGTCTTCGGATCGTGGGGTGAGGATGCCGTGGTGATCTGCCGCAAGACCACGCGGCGAGCGCCAGGACCACGCGTTGCGTGCGGTGTCGCACCGCAGAGCCGAAAGGTCGGGTGAGGTGCGCAGGAGAGTGCTCATCCTCACACACGAGTTTCCGCCCTATGCGGGCGGCGTCGCCACCTACGCGCATGCCATGGCGGACGCCGCGGCGCGGGCGGGTCACCAGGTCACCGTCGTGGCTCCGGACTACGGATGCTGCACGGATCGGCAGGACGCCACGGCGCGGTTCGAGGTGCGGCGCTACCGCGCTGGTGTCTACTCGTGGAGGAAGCTCCCGCAGCTGCTGTGGCGCACGCTGCGTTTCGCCCGCGGCGGATACGACGTCGTCCACGCCGTGGACTGGCCCGACATCCTGGCGCTGGCGTTCTGGAAACGACTTTTTCGCATCCCGTTCACGGCCACCGTCTATGGGACGGAGCTCCTGCAGGGGCCTTCGTCGCAGGCGCGGCTGCTGGGTGTGCAGAACCTCTATGATGCTCCGGACCGCATCCTGGCGATCAGCGACTTCACGAAGAAGGTGCTCCTGGACCACCACGTGATCGCGGACGCCGGCAAGGTCGTGGTCACGCATCTCGGGGTCGACGACACGTGGTTCGAGGATGCGCCCGCGGAGGCGGTGGAGCGGGCGCGAGCGCGGTACGGCATTCGGCCCGAGCATCGGGTCGTGCTCAGCGTCTCGAGGCTCGACCCCCGCAAGGGACATCGGTTGCTGCTGCGATCGCTTCGCCGACTGCCCGTCGATGTCTCCGCGCACCTGACGTGCATCATCGTCGGGGAGGGAGGGGATGCGGACTATGCACGCGAACTCGGGCGGCTGGCGCAGGCGAGCCCCGCCCGCGTGGTCCTGACCGGTCGTGTGTCGAAGGAGGAGCTGCGAGCGCTCTACGGAGGGGCCGACGTCTTCTGCCTGCCCGGGGAACCGCACCCGGAGCGTGTCGAAGGCTTCGGGTTGGTGTTTCTCGAGGCCGCCGCGCAGCGACTCCCGGTGCTCGCCACCCGCATCGGTGCCGTCCCCGAGGTGGTGCGGGACCGGCAGACGGGTGTCCTGGTGGCTCCGGATGACGAAGTCTCGCTGGCCGAGGGTCTCGTCTCCTTGCTCCGGGACGCGCCGCGCCGCCGGGTGCTGGGTGCGAACGCCAGGGAATGGGCGCGTTCGTTCACGTGGCGCCGATGCATGGCGATGAGCTACGAGGGGTGTCCTTCGTGAACGCGCTGTCGTCCGAGATGCGGTCGGCTGGCGCGACGAGCCCGGGTGCGCCCATGAAGGTCCTGATCGTCAACAACCTGTATGCTCCCCAGTTCGTCGGTGGCGCGGAGCGCAGCGTGCAGCTCCTGGCCGAGGCACTCGTGCGAGCCGGTCACCAGGTGGTGATCGCATGTCTCGCCCGCCGGGCCGGGACGCGCCGGACCGAAGTGGGTGGGGTGCGGGTCCACAGAATCGGTATGAAGAACCTCTACTGGCCGTTCGGTTCCCGGCAGCGAGCCGCCTGGCTCAAGGGCTGCTGGCATGCGCTGGACAGCTGGAACCCGTTCATGGCCCGCGAGGTGGGACGCATCCTCGACGCCGAGCGTCCAGATGTCGTCCACACGAACAACCTCGCCGGGTTCTCCGTGTCCGTGTGGCGGGCGGTGAAGGACCGCCGTCTGCCGCTCCTCCACACGCTGCGCGATTACTACCTGTTCTGCCCACGTTCCACGATGTTCCGCGCCGGCCAGAACTGCGGCCGCCGCTGCACGAGCTGCGTCGTCCTCGGAGCGCCGCGAAGGAAGCCGAGCGACCGCGTCGACGCGGTGGTGGGAATCAGCCGCTTCGTGCTCGACCTGCACCTCGAACACGGCTATTTCGCGAAGACCCGCGTGCGCAGTGTGGTGTACAACGGCTGCGCGCGGAAGGGCGCCGCATCGGTCGCGCACCGCGACAGAAGCGACGTGCTGCGCGTCGGCTACCTCGGGCGCCTGCATCCGAGCAAGGGCGTGGAGCTTCTGCTGGACGCGCTCGCCCGACTGCCACGCGAGCGCTGGCAGCTCTTCGTCGCCGGCACCGGGACGCCCCAGTACGAAGACCAGCTGGCGCGCCGCGGCTCGCCGGCCAACGTGCACCGTCTGGGCTTCGTGGAACCTGCCGAGCTCTTCGACCGCATCGACGTGCTCGTCGTGCCCTCGCTCTGGCACGAGCCACTCGGGCGCACGATCCTGGAATCCTATGCGCACGGCGTGCCGGTCATCGCCGCCCGGCGCGGTGGGATTCCGGAGATCGTCGACGAAGGGAAGACCGGTTTCGTGTTCGAGCCGGAGACCGGGACGGAGCTGCACGCGGTTCTGGAGCGCTTCGTGCAGAGCCCCGCTCTCGCCGTTGCCATGCGCCCGGAGGTGTTGCGGAAAGCCGCCGCCTTCGCGCCCGAACGTATGATGTCGAGCTATGTCGACGTCTATCGATCGATCGCGCCGGGACACGGGACCGCACCGCCACCCCAGGACGGCTGAGGCCGGGACGACCGCCTACGTGGACTCGGCCGAGGCTGGCCCCTCCGGTCGGGCGGTCCCCGGCAGCAGGGTGCGGACGAGCTGCATCGGAACGAGCCGCAATCCGAGAACCGCGCCCGCGTACGACCCCGCCGTCGCCAGGCCGCTCGCCGCGACTGCGACCAGCCGCACCGTCATGCTCGTCTCTTCGGCCGGAACCCAGCGCCGGATACCGGCCAGGAGGATCGCGCCCAGGACGACCGCCAGCGGTATGCTCCACAGGCTGCGCAGCTGCAGGCGCATCCTGCGGACCGCGATCCAGTAGAACCCCATGCTCGCCATGGCCAACACCTCGGTCACCACGTTCACCGATGCGGTGGCGAGGTACGAGTACCTGGGAATGAAGATCCAGTGCAGGGTGAAGTTGACGGCGACGAGCAGGGCGTAGAGACGCACGATGAGCGCCTGGCGACCCTCGGCGAGAAGAAGGTGGGAGAAGCTCATCGCCAGGAACACCGGCGGCAGCGCGAACGCCAGGAACCGCATCGGCGTGGCGGCGCGTGGTTCGCCGAGGATCGCGGCCACCTGCGGCGCCAGGACGAAGACCGTGAGGGCCGCGGCGACCGAGGCCAGAAGCATGACGTCGAATGTGCGCTGGAACATCCTCCGCAGCTGCTCGCGGTCCTCCGCGGCCAGACGAGAGAACACGGGATAGAGCAGGGCGATGAAAAGGCCGGGGAAGCTGATCAACACCTCGTGCACCTTCTGGGCGACACCGTAGATCCCGACGTCCTCCGCCGAGCGCAGGAGCGACAGGAGCAGGGTGCCCAGCTGACCGCGCAGCAGGCTGAGAACGAGAACGGCGGCCACGACGACCGCTTCGCGGACGAGCTCGCGGACGAGCGTCCGATCCAGTCGTGGATTGAAGGTCTCGAAGCGCCGGGTGACGATCCACGCGTAGACCAGATTGACGATGCTGGCGCAGGTCACGGCCACGGCCAGGGCCAGGAGGCCGCCGCCGGTCGCCGCCACCACCAGGACGCCCGCCAGCGCCACGAACCTGGAACCGACCTCGCCGATGATGGCCAGATCCATGCGCAGGTGCATGCGGAAGACCGCGGTCAGGAACTGACCGAGGAGCCGGAAGTACTCGTTCAGCGCCAGGATCCCGATCGCCAGCTTGACGACCGGCTCGTAGGTCGGGAAACGCTCGCTGGGGATGAGCTGGGCGCAGACGAACGCCAGACCGAGCGGCACGACCGACCACAGGAGACGCAGGCCCAAAGCGGTGCCGAGGATCGCAGAGCGGCGCTCGTGCTCTTGCATCGCGCGGCGGACCGCGACGAGGTAGAGCCCGGACTCCCCGAGAATCATGAACAGCCCGACGTAGGCCGAAGCGGCGATGAACTGCCCGTAGGTCTCGATGCCGAGGTCGTGGACGATGATCCGGGTGAAGGCCATCGCCGCGATGAGCCCGAGGGCGCGCCCGCCCACCTGGACCGCCGTGTTCCACGCCACGGCACGCGCCAAGCTCAAGTTGTTCTCCTCGCCACTGCGGGTGTTCCCGGCCCCCGGTCGCACCGTGGGCTCGGCCGTGCTGCGAACCGCTGTCGCGCCACACTAGGCGGAAGGCGGTTGGCGCGCAACGCCGGGCTCCGAACCGTCGAGCTCCTGCGCGTGCAGCTCCACGACGGTGGCGCCCCAGCCGCTCGGGGGTGGGGCATCGGCGAAGCGCGCCACGCCTGGATGGCGCTCGAGACGCGCGCGCACGGTGCGCCGCGCCTCTCCGATGCCCTTGCCGTGCACGATCCGGATCGTGCGCCGGCCGCGCCGGAGTGACACGTCGACGAAGGCATCGACCAGCTCGGCCACGTCCGCGGGTGGTACGCCGTGCAGGTCGAGCTCGTCACCGATCTCGACGTCGCAGCCTGTGGCAGGAGCGTCGACATCGGGGATCTGGCCCGCGAGTTCGGCCGCGGCGGCCTCGGGTGCCCGGCGCCCGCCCGCACCGGCACCACGCTTCCGCGCCTGGCGCTCGGGAAGCCAACGACGTCCGAGCCATGAGAGTCCGAGGATCAACAGAACCGTCGCGACGAGCCACCACATGATGCGATTCTAGCAGCCGGGCGAGCCTCGCCACGCTTCCCCCCGACGCCGGCGCTCGGACCATGGCGGGGCTCGGCGAGCCGGCGCGTTGAGGTGCCTGGAAGCAGCTGGTAGAATCCCCGCGGTCACGAGGGAGGCAGCGTGCCCCGGTTCGATCGCCACATCTTCGTCTGCGAGAACGTGCGCCCGGCGAGGCATCCACGCGGCTGCTGCGCCCAGAAGGGGTCGCCGGAGGTGCGGGCCCGCTTCAAGAAGCTGATCCGCGAGAACGGGCTTCGAGGACGCGTCCGTGCGAACAGTGCCGGCTGCCTCGACCAGTGCGAACGCGGCGTCACGGTCGTCATCTACCCCGAGGGCGTCTGGTACGGCGGCGTGACCTGTGACGACGTCGACGAGATCTTCGAGCGTCACGTTCTCGGTGACGAAGTGGTCGAGCGCCTGGTTCTGGACGCGCACTCGCGCGGCGAGCTGCCGAGCCGCAGCGAATCTTCATGACCGCCTACCGCTGTCTCATCCTGGACCTCGACGGCACCGTCGTCGATTCGCACGCCTACACGTTCGCGGCTTTCCGGCACGCGTGTGCACCGTTTCGCACCCCACCCGGTGACGCGCGGATCTACGCGGCCTTCGGTCCCGACGAGAGCATCATTCTGCGCTCCCTGGTGGGTGCCACGCACGCCGCCGAGGCGTACCGCCGGCTGCAGGAGTACTACGCCGCGCACGTCGACTCGCTGGTCGTGCATGCCGAGATGCGCGCACTGCTGGGCGACTGCGCTCGCGGCGGCATCCGGCGGGGTCTGTTCACCGGTCGCGGCTCCGATTCGACGCGGCTGATCCTCTCGAGACTGCACCTCGAGCACTGCTTCGAGGCGGTGGTCGCGGGCGACACGGTGCGACAACCGAAGCCGGCCGCCGACGGTGTGGTGGGCCTGCTGCGCGAGCTCGGCTGCGCGCCATCCGAGGCGGTCGTGGTGGGTGACTCGGTGCTGGACGTGGAGGCCGCACGGCGCGCCGGCACCTCGGCGGCACTGGCCACGTGGTTCACGTGCGCCGTCACGCGGGCAGA
The DNA here is from genome assembly GCA_046757105.1 of Candidatus Krumholzibacteriia bacterium. Taxonomy (GTDB): domain Bacteria; phylum Krumholzibacteriota; class Krumholzibacteriia; genus JBHHXQ01. The sequence continues at coordinate 10,279 of JBHHXQ010000017.1, read as the reverse complement.
CAGCACGGCGCCGCAGCTCGAGCGACCCGACGCGCTGCGCCCACTTCTGGGCCTGCCGTCACGTGCGGCCGGCGGCTGACCCGCCCGGCGCCGATCCGCGCCCGGGTCGAGATCAGCGCGCCGGAATCATGAAGTTCTGGGTCACGTAGACGCGCCGCTTCCCCTGAGCGTCGACGTCGAAGACCACACCGACGCCGACGTGGGTGAAGTGCGGGTCGAGCAGGTTCATGCGGTGGCCCGGGCTGCGCATCAGAGCCTCCTCGGCCTCGTGGACGTCGTGGCCGATCGCGATGTTCTCGCCCAGCCGCCTGTAGCGGATGCGTGCCTCTGCGGCCCGGTTGACGAGCCGTCCCGTGGTCGGGGACACGTGCGCGAAGAAGCGGCGGTCGCGCATGTCGGCGCTGTGCGAGCGCGCCAGGGCCGACAGCTGGGGCAGCTCGACCAGCACCGGCAACCCGGCGCGGTCACGGTCCCGGTTGAGCAGCCGCAGCAGGGTCGCCTCGGCCTCGCGCTCGGTGCGCGGCAGCTCGGGCTCGGGCAGCGGCTTCGACGGTTCCAGCGTGCCCTGGCGCGCGGCGTGCAGAATGCGCTGGTACGGCAGAGTGGTGCCCGGCTGGCGCGGGTACAGGCTGCACAGTCCGAGGACGCGCGGCCCCATGTCGTAGCGGCCCATGACCTCCAGCTGGTATTCACCCGGCAGCTCCCGGAAGTGCACGTAGGTCCTGAAGTGCCGCGGGTCCACGGCGTAGTTCTCGAGCTCGTCGGTGTTGCCGTCCGGCCGCGTCAGCAGGACCTCGGGCTCCCGGAACGGCGGGTGCAGCTCCCCCTCGAAGAGAAACCGGTCGCCTGGACGCAGGTCGTCCGGGATCGGGCTGAAGCTGACGGCGCGCTGTGTGAGGAGCACGGTGACGAACCACTCCTGGCGCCGCAGCAGGAAGCGGCGCCGGGTGCGTGAGCGCATTCCGACGCCGACGTGAGTGTACAGTCGCCGTTCGACGGCCGGGATCCTGGACAGGTGCTGCAGGAGCCGCCGCTCGATCTCGTCGAGACCGGCGGCCGGCCCGGAGCCGTAGAACACATACGGAAACGGATCGAGAACACCGTGCAGCGACAGGGACTGGCGCAGGAACTGGTGGGTGTCCAGGCGCGCTCCGGTCGACAGCACCTCGCTGTGCTCGCGGGCCGCGCTCGCGAGCGCCGGATCCGCGCGCAGACGGATCTCGAAGGCCTTCTCCGCGAACTCGGTGACCGCCGAGCGCAGGTGTGACTCGGCGTCGAGAGACGTGTCGTGTTCGCTGCGCGCCAGACCTGCCGGCAGCGCCAGCGCAAACGCCAGCACCACCCCGGCAAGCCGCGTGGACTGTCCCGGCATGCGACCTCCCGGTCACCCGGGGTTCATGCACCGTGCCAGGATTTCCGGGCCCGGGGAGGTTGCGTGGAGAGGTCGCATGTGGCATCTTACGGCACTCTGCGCCGATCCGGAGAGGTCGCAGGCGGCTCGGATTGCGACCGGCCGTCGTGCCGACGCGTCGGATCCTGACATGAGGAGGAAACTTGCAGCGCGCCCTCGTGCTTCTCGTCGTCGTCGCCGTCCAGCTGCAGCCGAGCGACTCCCGAGCCCAGCTGGTCCCGGGGAAGCACAGCGTGATGCCGCAGTTCGGCGCCACGTTCGCCACCACGGACCTCCTGGCGGCCACCACGCTGGTGCCGTTCGGGCCACCGCCCCACGACGAGATCAACCCGGTGTCGACCGAGATGACGCTGGACCCCGGTGTCTTCGCCGGGGCGCGGTACGCGTACAACCTCACGCGGCGGCTGGCGCTGGAAGCGGAGTTCGGCCTCGGAGTGTCCGTGTTCGCCATCCAGATGCTCGAGCTGCAGGAGGAGATGGAGGGCGAGCCGCAGTTCGAGACCACGACGACGGACGCGCGCGTCTTCCAGTACTTCGTGAACCTCAGCTACTTCTTCGGACCCTGGGAGGCGGTGCACCCGTTCGTCACACTCGGGGTCGGCAGCCACTCGCTCGACCTGCGGCAGAAGGGCCCCGTCAACCCGGACCCGGTGATCGACCGCGCCTTCATGGCCGGTCTGGGGCTCCTGTTCCACGCCAACGACCGTCTCGGCATCCGTGTGGAGCTCCGGGACTTCATGTACAACTTCCACTTCGACAACCAGTTCGTGAGCGACCTGGCAGGTCAGATCGTCTCCAACCGGGACATCGGCCTGGTCACGGAGGTGGCCGGCCCGCGATTCCAGAACGACCTGGTCCTGAGCCTCGGCTTCATGGTGCGCACCTTCTAGGCCCCCCGGGCGGCTGTTGGCAGCGGAGTTGCTTGCTCCGGAGCGCCGGGTGTGCTTACGATATGCCGTGTCCGCACGCCGCAGACGAACCACCGAAGGAGGATCTAGCGCCACACTCGCTATCGACCCCGGTCCGGGCAGCCCGAAGAGCGAGCCGAGCTCCGGGCGAGCCGGACCACAGCGTCGCCGAAACCGATCTTGACACCCTGCAGCCTGCAGCCTAGCGTTGGCTGCTCCCGGGACGGTCGAGTTCGGCTTCAGGAAGCGGGGGGAGTATGCGCATCCTCTTCATCAGCCAGTATTTCCCGCCCGAGATGGGAGCGCCCGCGGCGCGCACCTGCGAGCTGGCTCGACGCTGGGTGCAGCTCGGGGCCGAGGTCACCGTGGTGACCGCGATTCCCAACCACCCCAACGGCATCATCCCTGACGCGTACCGGAACGGCCGGCTGTTCGAGGAGAAGCTGGACGGTGTACGGGTCATCCGGACCTGGATCTATGCGGCGGCCAACCGCGGCTTCTGGCGCCGCAGCCTGAACTACCTGTCCTTCATGGGCAGCTCCCTGCTGCAAGGGGTGCGGCGCGCCGGCCCCGTCGACGTGGTCGTGGCGACCTCGCCGCAGTTCCTCGTGGGGATCTCCGGCTGGATCGCCAGCCGGCTGCGCGGCGTGCCGTTCGTCTTCGAGGTGCGCGACCTGTGGCCCGACTCCATCGCCGAGCTCGGCGTGATGCGCGAAGGCGTGGTGCTGCGCATGCTGCGCCGCATCGAGATGATGCTCTACCGCAACGCGTCGCGGGTGATCGGCGTGGCGCACGCGACGAAGCAAGAACTGGTGCGGCGGGGTGTCGATGCCGACAAGATCGTGATCATCCCCAACGGTGCCGACAGTCAGGTGTTCCACGACATGGAGAAGTACAACGGCATTCGCGAGAACCTGTCGCTGGGATGCAAGTTCGTCGTTTCCTATGTGGGCACGCACGGACTGGCGCACGGTCTCGAGACCGTGTTGCAGACGGCCGATCGTCTGCGCGGCAACTCCGACATCGCCTTTCTCTTCGTGGGCGACGGCGCCGAGCGCGAGGGCCTGTTGCGCCGGGCGCAGGAGCTCGGGCTCGACAACGTGCACTTTCTCGGCGTGCAGCCCCGCGAGCGCATTCCTTCCTACATCGCGACGTCGGACGTCTCGCTGGTGCCGTTGCGCCGCAAGCCGCTCTTCCAGAAGGTGCTGCCGTCGAAGCTCTTCGAGATCATGGGCTGCTCGCGACCGGTGATCCTGGGCGTGGAAGGTGAGGCCCAGGAAGCCGTCGAGGAGGCCCGGGCCGGCCTGTGCGTGACGCCCGAGGATCCGGAGGAGCTGAGTGCGGCGATCCTGCGCCTGTATCGCGACCCGGAGCTGGCCGACGAGATGGGACGCAACGGCCGTGCGTTCGTGCGGCAGAACTTCTGCCGCGACCGCCTGGCCGGAGCCTACTTCGAGCTGCTTCGCGAGGTGGTGGCGGAGAGCCGCTGAGCATGTTGGATCTTCTGCGCATCCTGCTGCACTGGCGGCGTCCGCTTGTCGCGTTCGCGTTCCTGGCCGCGGCCGTCACCGCCGGCGTGAGCTTCACGCTGACGCCGCGCTACTACTCGCAGGCCTCCATCCTGCCACCCCACGACAACCCGGGCTTCGGCGGCATCTCGTCGCTCCTGCAGCAGTACCAGGTGCCGGTTCCCGGGGGCATCGCCACGCCGTTTCTGCCGACCCTGTACGCGGCCATCGTCGGCAGCCGCAAGATGGCGACGCGCATCCTCGACGAGTTCGAGCTGCGGCCGGTCTTCCGGAGCCAGACCGAAGCGGAAGCCGTCGAGACGCTGCGGCGGCGCACCTTCCTCAAGTACACCGAGGAGGGCATCCTGCTGGTGGGCTACGAGGACCCCGACGCAAGGCGTGCCGCCGACGTCGTCAACGCCTACGTGCGCTACCTCGACGAGTTCATCCAGAAGGTGAACTCGAGCCGCGCCGGTGACACGCGCGTCTTCGTGGCGGAACAGGTGCAGCGCTGCGGCGCCGACCTGGGGCGGGCCGAGGAGGACCTGCGCGACTTCCAGCTCGGCCACCGCGCCATCGAGATCGACGAGCAGACCAGGGGTGCGCTGGAGATCGCCGCCGAGATCCAGGCCCGGATCCTCGCCACCGAGATCGAGCTGGACCTGCTGCGGCAGCACGCCCAACCGACCGCCTACGAGGTGCGCAGCAAGGCAGGCGAGCTGCGCGCACTGCGCGAACAGTTCGCACGGCTCGTCGCAACGGAACCCACGACGCTGGAATCGCAGCCGCTCCAGGAGGAGAGCGTCGGACTCTTCCATCGCTTCGACGAGGTTCCGGAGCTGGCGCTGCAGTACATGCGCCTGCTGCGCGAGGTCAAGGTGCAGACGACGCTGTACACCATGCTCCTGCAACAGCTCGAGCAGGCCCGCATCGAGGAGGCGAAGAACACCCGCGTGCTGTCGATCCTCGACCCGGCGGTTCCCGGCGAGCAACCGGTGTTCCCGCGGCGGCTGCGCATGATCGCCGTGGCCGCGCTGGCCGCTTTCGTCTGGGTGGCGATCTGCGCGGTGTTCGTCGAGAAGCTGATCGAGCGCCGTGAGGATGCCGCCGAAGCGGCCCGCCTCTCGGCGCTGCGGCGCGAGTGGAACCGCATGCCGGGCTGGGTGCGCAGTCTCGAACGCCTCGTGGTGAAATGATGCGGCCGCGAGCACATGGGCACGTTCGAGGGTTCGCCGCCGCGCTTCTGCGGCTGGTGAGCACCGAGCGGGGCGCCCTCCTCTGGGGGCCGAGCGTCCTGGTGGCGGCCTACCTCGTCCTCTTCGGGATCCATCAGGCGCCCGCCGAGCTCAGCCTGTTCAATCTCACGCGCGACCTGCGCGTCGCCATCGGACCGCTGCAGGCGCACGGCGTCGATACCGCGCAGGCGGATGCGTTCCGGCGCGGCTTGCGTCGAGGGCTGTCGAGGCAGCGCGAGCTCTCCCTGGTGGACTCCGAGCGCATGGCAGCGCGCCTCGAAGCCGTCCTCGGCCAGCCGGCGCCGCGCGATCCCCAGAGCTGGATCCGCGCCACGCGCAACCTGAACGTACGCTTCTATCTCACCGGTGAGCTGCAGTCACGAGCCGGACACGTCGAGGCGCGGCTCGAGGTGTGGGAGGTGTCTCGCGAGCGGGCGGTCTGCACGATCGGCGCCCGCCATGCCGAACCTCTGCAGCTCGGCCTGGCGCTCGCCGACTCGATCGGCGTCACACTGTTCCGTCCCCAGCTTCTGAGCGCGGCGGCGCGCTAGGCGTGCGTCTCGCAGCACCCGTCCCCGCGTCGCAGTCCGCCTCCACGATGCCCAGAACCCGCGCGTAGACCGCGCCCAACCGCTCCGCGACCTGCGCCCAGTCGTAGTCCCGCACACGCTCGCACGCCGCCCGGCCGAGCCGCTCGCGCAGCGCTGCATCCTCGAGCAGCCTGCGCAGGGCCCGGGCCAGTCCCACGGCATCCCCGGGTTCGACGAGCAGAGCGTGCACGCCATCCTCGAGATACTCCGGAATCGCTCCGGTCCGGGTGGAGATCAGCGCCAGACCGCAGGCCATGGCTTCGAGGTTGGCGATGCCGAAGCTCTCGCTCCTCGATGGTAGAACGAAGATCTGCGAGCGCTGCAGGAAGTGCAGCTTCGCCGGTCCGATGCGTGCGCCGTGGAAGTGCACCCAGTCGTCCAGGCCGGCGTCGTGGTAGAGCCGGCGGTAGCGCAGCAGCTCGCCGTGGAACTCCTCGTCACCCACGACGTCCAGCTCGAAGCTCCGGCACCCCTGCCGCAAAAGCTCGAGCAGTGCTTGCAGAAGCTCGTCCAACCCCTTGCGCGCACTCACCATCCCGAGGAAGAGCATGCGCACGTTCTGGCCGGATCGTCGGCTCGGCGCGGGCGCGAAATCGCTGCAGTGGATGGCGTTGGGAACGACCTCCAGACGCTCGCTCGGCACGAAACGTTCGAGGAGCGGCCGCCACGAGCCGGCCGGGATGACCACGGAGGTGGCCGCGGCCAGGACACGAGACGCCCATCCGGCCCGCACTTGTCCGAGCTGCTTCAGGAAGAGGTCGAAGCTGCCGCCGTGCAGGTGCATCACGAACGGGATGCGATGCAGACGCACGGGGCCGGCCAGGAGCGACTTTTCCCAGAAGCCGAGGAAATCGGACGTGTGGATGTGGACCAGATCGGGCCGCCGCCGGCGCAGCAGCGTGAGCAGACCGACCACGAAGCGCAGCGTGAGCAGGGCCCGCAGCCAGCGGTGTCGGCGATACACCCGCGCGACCCGCACGTCGAAGGTGGGCAGATCGAATCGCGTCGCCAGGTGCGAGCGCAGGAGCCCCTCGAGGTAGGCGGAGATGCCCCCTTCGATCGGCGGCGGGATGGGCCCGAGGTGTAGGATCCGAGGTTTCGGTCGCGTGGTGATGGGTCGCTCCGTGGGATCGACCGGGCGGCGCCGGCGCACGCGCGCAGTCTAGACGGCCGCGGCGAGCTCCGGCAAGGCGCGGCGGCGGCAGAGCTGCCAGGGCGCACGAAGGTGGCGGCGCAAGCGTCATTCAGCAGGGAAGATACAACCGCCGTGGCGTTTGACACCCCCACAGACCGATGCTAGACTCGCGCGCTGGACTCGGGAAGCCTCCCGCGCCCCGCCGACAGTGCACCCACGTCATCGATTGTATGCCCGTCCCCGTTCCGAGGAGGCGCGTCCTTGAAAAAGGCTCCAGTCGAGAAGATTCGTAACGTAGCGCTTCTGGGTCACCAGGACACCGGCAAGACCAGCTTCCTCGAGGCGGTCCTGTTCGAGACCAAGCAGACGAACCGCCTGGCGCGAGTCGATGACGGCAACTCCAACCTCGACTTCGTGCCCGAGGAGATCGACCGCAAGATCTCCGTGAAGTCGCACCTGGCACATGCCGAATGGAGGGGGCACCGTCTGCACTTCGTGGACACGCCGGGCTACGACGACTTCGTGGCCGAACGACAGGGTGGGGTCAGCGCGGTCGAGACGGGCATGATCTTCGTGAAGTCGGACGCAGAGCTCGATCCCGGCGCCGAGCGTGCCTGGCGGTTGCTCGACCGGCACTCGAGGCCGCGCTTCGTCGTGGTCAACAAGATGGACAAGGAGCACGCGGACTTCGATCGCTGCGTGCGGCAGCTCCAGGAGCGCCTGTCGAGCAAGGTGCTGCCGCTGCACCTGCCGATCGGGCAGGGGAGCGACTTCAGGGGCGTCGTCGACATCGTCGAGGGCAAGGCGTATCTCTTCGAGGACACGGGCCGGCGCCAGGCTGAGGTTCCCGGCGACCTGGCCGACGCCGTGGCGCAGGCGCGCGAGGCGCTCATGAACTCGGCCGCGGAGACCTCGGACGAGCTGGTCGAGAGATTCCTCGACACCGGTGAGCTGTCCGCAGAGGAGTTCCGGATGGGCCTGGCCCGCGGCGTCGCCACCAGAACCGTCTACCCGGTGCTCGTGTGCTGTGGCGGCGACGGCCGCGGCGTCCCGCAGGTCCTGGATGCGCTGGTGGACTTCGCTCCGAGCCCCATCGACCTCGGCGAGATCCTGGGCAGCCTGCCGGACAGCGACGAGGCGACCGCGCGCAAGCCGGATGCGGGCGAACCGGCGTCGGCGCTGGCGTTCGCAGCGGTCTCCGAAGGCAACGTCGGCGACTACATGTTCATCCGCGTGTGCAGCGGCAGGCTGTCGCCGGGCATGGACGTTCTCAACGCGGCCACCGGAGTCTCAGAGCGCATCGGTCCTCTCTACCTCCTGAACGGCAAGCAGCGCACCGAGATCGACGAGCTCACGGCAGGCGAGATCGGCGGTGCGGTCAAGCTCAAGAACACGCACGTCGGCAACACGCTGTGCGATCGGGGCAAGCCGATCGTGCTGCCGTACCCGCAGGTACCCGAGCCGCTGACCTACGTCGCCATCCAGACCCGGACCAAGGGGGACGAGGACAAGCTCTCCAACGGGTTGCAGCGACTGCACGAGGAGGACCCTGGCTTCAAGGTCAGCGTCAACCCCGAGACGCATCAGACGGTTCTCATGACCCAGGGGGACATGCACCAGGCCATCGTGCTCGGCAAGCTGAAACGCAAGTTCAACGTCGAGATCGACACCGAGGCCCCGAAGACGCCGTACCGCGAGACGATCAAGGGCAAGTCGGACGAGCGCTATCGGCACAAGAAGCAGACGGGCGGACGCGGTCAGTTTGGCGAGGTCCACCTGGTGCTCGAGCCGCTGCCGCGCGGCACCGACTTCCAGTTCGTCAACGCGGTCGTCGGCGGCGTCATCCCGGGCAAGTTCATCCCGGCGGTGGAGAAGGGTGTGCGCGAGGCGATGGCGGAAGGCGTCATGGCCGGTTTCCGGGTCGTCGACCTCCAGGTGAGCGTCGACGACGGCAAGCACCATACGGTGGATTCCTCGGAAGCCGCCTTCAAGACGGCGGCGAGCCAGGCCTTCAAGCAGGCGTTTCCCAGGGCCAAACCGGTGTTGCTCGAGCCGATCTACAAAGTGACCGTGCGCGTGCCGGAGGAGTCCATGGGGGACGTGATGGGAGATCTCTCCTCGCGTCGCGGCCGCATCCAGGGCATGGATCAGGAAGGCAACGATCAGGTCGTGCGAGCCGAGGTCCCGCTGGCGGAGCTCTACGACTACGCCACCGGGCTGCGCTCGCTCACGCAAGGGCGCGGCTACCATACGCGCGAGTTCTCGCACTACGAAGAGGTGCCGCACGAGATCGCCGAGACGATCATCGCCGAGCACAAGGCCGCCGCGCAGACGCAGTCGTAGGCGGATGTCGAGTCGGAGCTGAAACGAGTCGGAGCGGTAGAGATGTCAGGTCACTCGAAGTGGAGCACGATCAAGCGCAAGAAGGGCGCCAAGGACGCCCGGCGCTCGAAGGTCTTCTCGAAGCTGATCAAGGAGATCACCGTGGCCGCCAGGCTGGGCGGCGGCGATGCGGAAGCCAACCCGCGCCTGCGCCTGGCGGTGTCCAGGGCGCGTGATGCGAACATGCCCGCCGACAACATCAAGCGGGCGATCCAGAAGGGCACCGGCGAGCTCGAGGGGGTGCACTACGAAGAAGTGGTCTACGAGGCTTTCGGTCCGGGTGGCGTGGCGCTGCTCATCGAGGCGCTCACCGACAACCGCAACCGCACGGTGAGCGACCTGCGACATGTTCTCGACCGCAAGGGCGGCAAGCTGGGCGCCAGCGGTTCGGTCGCGCATCTGTTCACGATGATGGGGTACATCGCGGTCGAGCGCCGCGACCTGGACGAGGACACCTTGATGACCGCCGCCATCGAGGCGGGCGCCGAGGACGTGCGCACCGAGGGCGACATCTACGAGGTGCTCACGCACCCGGGCGATCTCGAATCGGTCGCCAAGAGCCTCGAATCCGCGGGGGTGGCCTGCGAGAGCGCCGAGATCTCGCGCATCCCTTCCACCACCGTGAAGCTCGAAGGCAAACCGGCGCAGACGATGCTGCAGCTGATGGACGCGCTCGAGGACGTCGACGACGTCCAGAAGATCTACGCCAACTTCGACATCTCCGAGGCAGAGATGGCCAGGGCCGAGTAGAGGAGAAGTCCCAGGTGTCCGAGGTGCGAGGGGTGGGTGACGATGCGGGTGTTGGGGCTCGACCCGGGAACCCTGCGGACCGGCTACGGGATCGTCGCGTCCGAGGGCGACCGGCCGGTCCGGGTGGCCAGCGGTGTTCTGCGGCTCGGGCGTGTGCCGCTGCCGCAGCGTCTGGTGCGGCTGCACGAGGCGCTCGTGCGCCTGGTCGAGACGTACCACCCCGACGCCTGCGCCGTCGAAGGCCTCTTCCACCAGCGCCATGCCCGCAGCGCCCTCATCCTCGGCCACGCCCGCGGCGTCTGCCTGCTGGCGGCTGCCACCCGCGGCATCGAGGTGGTCGAGTACGCGCCGGCCACGGTC
>JBHHXQ010000016.1:0-16609 GCA_046757105.1 Candidatus Krumholzibacteriia bacterium | reverse complement strand
GGACGCAGAAGGCCATCGCGGTGAGCAGCCACAACGGCACGGCCCAGCACGTGGCCGCCGCGCAATCGCTGCTGCCGGAGATCGAGTGGGGCCTCATGCAGACGCCGCTCGACGTGCCGCTCGTGCAGTTCGGCCGCCAGGTGCGCCGCCCGCGCCGCTGGTACCACACCTGCTCCGGGGAGCACGCGGCCATCCTGCGCGGCTGCCGCGAGCTCGGCTGGAACCGCGCCGGGTACACGCTGCCGCAGCATCCGTTCTTCCAGGCGTATCTCGGCCAGCTGCGCCGGTCTCTCGGCGCCGATTGGCAGCCCGTGCGCGTGGCCCGCGACGGCTGCGGCCTGCCGACCGTCTCGAACACCGTCGGCGAGCTCGCGATCCTCTACGCGGGTCTCGCCGCGGCACACGACGAGGACTGGATCTGGGAGGCCATGGTCCGGCATCCCGACATCATCGGCGGCTTCAACCGGCTGGACAGCACGATCCTCAAGGCGTGTGACGGCAAGGTGATCGCCAAGGAAGGCGCCGACGGTCTCCTGGGCTTGAGCATCCTGCACGACGACTTCCCCACAGGGCTCGGCATCGCCATCAAGATCGCGCACGGATGGAACCCGCAGGCCATGTGGTACCTGGCGCGCGCGGCTCTCGGCGTGCTCGGCTTCGAGCTGCGCAATCCGTACCCGCTGCGCAGGCAGAAGGCCTTCGTCGTCGCCGGCGTGGTGCCCGCGGCTCGACTCGCCGAGCTCGAGTCCATCGCCACCTGGGACGACTGGGATCCGGACCACGATCGCTGGGACTACGACTGGCACGGCTACGCCAGCGATCCGGGGAGCACGCCCGACGCGAGCTCGACCGCTCCTGCACGCGAAGAGCGCGGCCCCTGATCCGCGCGCCACGCGTACCGGTCGCGAGCTCGGCCGTGCTCGTCGGGAAGGTGCGACGAGACAGCCGGGCCGGCCCGCCAGGTCGCCGAACCCCACCTCGAACTGCGATGCCGCGGACCGTTCGGTGGCGAGTCGAGACGTGCGCCTTCGATGCGGGTCGAGATTCCGCAGCCGTGGTTCACTGCGTTCCCCGGCTCGGCGCTGCCGGGATCTAGCCTTGCGGCTCGCTTGGCCGCGCAGCTGGACGCCCTGGATGTCTTCAGGCTGCGATGAGCGGGGCAGCGTCCGTTGGATGCCACCGGCTTCGCCAGCGGATCGACCGGCGTCGGGAGTCGTTCCTGCCCGGGTCGAGGCAACGTGCGCGGTCGCCCTGCAGGGCGTCGGCCGTCGTGGCGAGGAGCGGAATGCGCAGCCCGGCCGGGATCGGGCCGGATCCACACCGCTCCCGGCGTGTTGAATCGCGGCGGGACCTGTGGTGAAGTAGCGCCACCCTGGCGTTCTTCGATTCGCTTCGAGCACTCGACGTGCAGGAGGAGTGATTCTGTCGGTGGCCGCGAGAACGGATGCTTGCACGCTGGCGCACTTCATCGATGGTCGCTTCGTACCGCCGGTGAGCGCTGCTTACCTGGACGACGTGGCGCCCGCGACGGCCGAGGTGATCGCACGCGTGCCGCGCGGCGACGAGGCCGACGTCGACTGCGCGGTCGCGGCCGCCACGCGCGCCTTCGAGTCGGGCTGGGGTGAGACGGGCGTGCAGGAGCGTGCGGATCTCTGTGAGGCGGTGGCGTCGTGCATCGAGTCGCGCCTGGACGAGCTCGCCGAGCTCGAGTCGCGCGACACGGGCAAGCCGCTGAAGCTGGCGCAGTCGGTCGACATCCCGCGCGCGGTGGCCAACTTCCGCTTCTTCGCCGGTGCGGTGCAGCACGACGAGACCGCCTGCCACGAGATGGCGGGGGCGCTCAACTACACGTTGCGGCGGCCTCTGGGGGTCGCCGCTCTGATCACGCCGTGGAACCTGCCGCTGTACCTGCTCTCCTGGAAGACGGCGCCGGCGCTCGCCACCGGCAACACCGTGGTCGCCAAGCCGAGCGAGCTGACCCCGCTCACGGCGGCCGTTCTGGCCGAGATCTTCGACGAGGTCGGTGCGCCTCGAGGCGTCTTCAATCTGGTGCACGGCGTGGGTGGCGAGGCCGGTGAGGCGCTCGTCGGCCACCCCGACGTGGCGGCGGTGTCCTTCACGGGCGGCACGGCGACCGGCTCCCGGGTGGCCGGTACGGCGGCGCCGCACTTCAAGAAGCTCAGCCTCGAGCTCGGCGGCAAGAACCCGACACTCGTCTTCGCGGACTGCGACTTCGACGCCGCGGTGCAGGGAACCACGCGCGCCGGCTTCCTGAACCAGGGTCAGGTCTGCCTCTGCGGCTCCCGGGTGCTGGTCGAACGCCGCATCCACGATCGCTTCGTGGAGGCGCTGGTCGCTCGGGTTCGCGGCCTGCGCGTGGGCGACCCGGCCGATCCGGCGACCGACCTCGGCGCACTCGTCTCGCAAGCGCACCGCGAGAAGGTCGAGGGCTACCTGGACCTCGCCCGAGCGGAGGGCGGCGTGGTTCTGGGTGGCTCGCGGCCCGTCCTCGAGCCGCCGTTCGACCGCGGGGCCTACCTCGAGCCCGCCGTCGTCACCGGCCTCTCGGACACTTGCCGCTTCGCGCAGGAGGAGATCTTCGGCCCCGCCGTCAGCGTGCACCCGTTCGACGACGAGGACGAGGCCGTGCGCATGGCCAACGGTGTCAGCTACGGATTGAGCGCGTCGGTGTGGACGCGCGACCTCGGGCGCGCCCATCGCGTGGGCGCGGCGCTCGATACCGGGATGGTCTGGGTCAACACCTGGCTGCGCAGGGACCTGCGCGTGCCCTTCGGTGGCGTCAAGCAGAGCGGCGTCGGCCGCGAAGGGGGGCGCTGGTCGCGCGAGTTCTTCCGCGAAACGCGCAACATCTGCATCCAGCTGGGGAAGAAGACATGAGGTCACGCGCAGGAATCGTTGCAGGCATCCTGGCGCCCCACCCGCCCCACCTGGTGTACGCGGAGAACCCGCCGCAGAACGAGCCGCGCGCCGAGTGTGGCTGGGAAGGCCTGCGCTGGGGCTACGAGCGCTGCCGGCGCAGCCTGGCCACGAAGGACCACGACGTCCTGGTCGTGCACTCGCCGCACTGGCGCACGATCGTGGGGCACCACTTCCTCGGCGTGCCGCACTTCGAGGGCCTCTCTGTCGACCCGATCTTCCCGAACCTCTTCCGCTACCGCTTCGACCTCGATGTCGACGTGGAGCTGGCCGAGGCCATCCGCACGCAGGCCGAGGCAGCGGGGCTGGTCACGAAGATGATGCGCAACCCTCACTTCCGCGTGGACTACGGCACGCTCACGTCGTGCCACATGGTGAACCCGGCGTGGGACAAGCCGATCGTCGGCATCTCCTCGAACGCATGCTTCTCCTACTTCGGGAACGACGTCGGGCAGCAGCAGATGATCGCGCTCGGCGAGGCGACGCGGCTCGGCATCGAGAAGAGCGGCCGGCGCGCCATCCTCCTGGCCAGCAACTCGCTCAGCCACCGCCACTTCACGGTCGAGCCGGCGGTCCCCGAGGACATGTCGCGCGAGCACATCTATCACCACGGACAGCACCTGTGGGACATGCGCGTGCTCGACCTCATGCGCCAGGGCCGGACCCGACAGCTCGTCGACGAGCTCCCCGACTTCATCGACCAGACGGTGAGCGAAGCGAACGCCGGCAGCCTCACCTGGCTGGTCGCAGCGCTCGGCTTCCCGGACTACGCGGCCGAGGTGCACGCCTACGGCACGGTCATCGGAACCGGCAATGCGGTCGTGGAGTGGGACCCGAGGCGGGCCCGCGGGCGCGCGGACGCGGAGCGGCGATCATGAGCGGCGACCGGGACCCGGCCGGAGCCGGGAAGCCCGTGGGCGGAGCCGTGCGCGGCTACATCGTTCCCGGGATGCCGCATCCCCTGCTGGTTCCAGAGCGCTCCCCGGCGTGGCGGTCGATCCGGGATGCTTTTCTGCGCGTGCGGCGCGACATCGAGACGGTGGATGCGGATCTGCTGCTCCTCTACAGCACCCAGTGGATCAGCGTCATCGGGCATCAGATCCAGGCGCATCCGGCGCCGGAGTGGGTGCACGTGGATCCCGAGTGGCACGATCTCGGTGACATGCCCTACGCGTTCCGGATGGACGCCGGGTTCGGCGCCGCATACGCGGAGGCCGCACGGGCCCGCGGGTTGCACGCGCGGGCGGTCGCCTACCACGGCTTTCCCATCGACACCGGCACCGTCGTCGCACTCGCGCTTCTGAATCCGCACAACCGCCTGCCGGCCAGCGTCGTCTCGTGCAACATGTACGCAGATCGCACCGAAACGCTGGTTCTGGGCAAGGCTGCCGCCGACGCCCTGCGCCATGCCGGGCGGCGTGCCATCGCCATCTCGGTGACCAACCTCTCCAACCGTCACTTCACCGAGCCGATCGATCCGGCCGCGGACCGCATCTCGTCGCTCAAGGACGACGAGTGGAACCGCAAGCTTCTCGCGATCCTGGGCGAAGGGCGGCTCGAGGACGTCTCGCAGCTCGCACGTCAGTTCGCAGCCCAGGCCAACGCCGACCAGAAGCTGAAGGCGATCTGGTGGTTGGCGGCGCTCCTCGGGCAGCACAATGGCTACCGCGGCCGCGTCTTCGACTACCAGCCGATCTGGGGCACCGGCGCCGCGCTCGTCGGCCTCGTTCCGTCGGCGACGGGAGGGGCGAGCCTGGAGTTCGACGAGGAGGACGCCGAGAGCCACGCGGGTGACCGCAGCGTCCTGGCTGCCCGTGAGCGTCCGGCGACGACTGCCGCCACGCCACGCCATGCAGACGCGGCTGGCGCGGCTGCAACGACCCCGGCAGGTTCGGGAGCGACAACAGCCGCCGGCGCAGACGCGGCGCAGACGCACGCGGAACCCGCAGCCGCCGGCATCCCGGTGCCGCGGCAGGCCGCGCCGACACCAGACGCGGATCGCGTGTGCACCGACGCAGCACCGGCGCCGGTCGGCGCCTACCCGCACGCACGGCGTGCCGGAGACCTCGTCTACCTCTCCGGCGTCGGACCGCGCCAGGCGGGAACGAACGCGATCCCGGGCGGGCCCGTGCGCGACGCCGGCGGCCGAGCGCTCGCCTACGACGCCGGGGCGCAGACCCGAGCGGTGATCGAGAACGTCCGCACGATTCTCGAGGCGGCGGGCTCGTCGCTCGAACGCGTCCTCGACGTGACCGTGTTCCTCATCGACATGGAACGCGACTTCGAGGCCTTCAACGAGGTGTACGCCGAGCACTTCGAAGGCATCGGCGCCACCCGCACCACCGTCGAGGTGCGAGCGCTCCCCACGCCCATCGCCGTGGAGTTCAAGGTGATCGCGTCACTGGATCCCGAGCCCCACGCCTGACGGGCGGCGCACAGAGCCCGACCCGTCGTTGCGAACGATCCGCAGCTCGAGCAGGGTGGCGTCGACCGCGACGAAGATGCCACCACCCTGTCCGAAGTCCGCCCCACCTGTCCCGTCCGGGGATGCCGATGCACCATGAACGAGCAGGGGGAACGCGGAGCAGCAGCGAGACGGATTCCCGCATCGCCAAACCCGGCGCTCGGCACCTCCTTGATTCCCGATTCCGCTTCGGAGACTATCGTTGACAATTCCCGGCCCCGTACCGGAGAGTCGAGCGGGGCGGAGCCTCCGTCGTGTCACGGTGGTCAGCTGCCGGCCGAGCTTGCTGAACGAGACGGATGGATCCCATGAGCTCTCGGATGATCGACATCTCGCCCCTCGTCTCGGAACGTATCGGCGTGTGGCCGGGCGACGTCCCCTACCGGCACGAGGTGCACCTGAACCTCGAAGCAGGCGACAACTTGACGCTGGGCGCCATGCACACCACCTTCCACGTCGGAGCGCACGCGGACGCCCCGAGCCACTACGAGCGCGACGGCCAGGCGATTGGAGACCGGGTTCTGGACCTCTACCACGGCCCCTGCCAGGTGGTCGAGGTCTGCGTGCCGCTCGGCGCCCGCATCCGGCCCGGCGACGTCGACATCGACTTCACGGCACCGCGCCTGCTCTTCAAGACCGGCTCGTTCCCCGACCCGGAGAGCTTCACGCGCGACTTCAACGGCCTCTCTCCCGAGCTCGTCGAGCACGCACACGCCCGGGGCGTCCGGCTGGTCGGCATCGACACGCCGTCGATCGATCCCTTCGACGACGAGGTGCTCGAGGCCCATCGGGCGGTCGCCAAACACGACATGGCGGTTCTCGAAGGACTCGTCCTGGGGCACGTTGCCCCGGGACCGTACGTACTCGTGGCACTTCCACTGCGGCTCGATCGCGCCGACGCCTCGCCGGTGCGCGCTGCGCTGATCCCCGAGCGAGACACCTGATGCGGCGCGACCCCGTCCTGGCCATTGTCCTGGTGGCTTTCACCATCCTGGTCGTCTGGGCCGGGGCTCCGGAGATCATCGACTACGACTCCGCGCAGTTCGCGCTCGCACTCGAGCAACACGACATGCGCCTGCACCAGCCGCATCCACCCGGCTTCGTCCTCTACGCCTGGATCGCGGAGTTCGTCCACGCTTTCGTGGGAGACGCCTACGCATCGCTGCGCATCGTTGCCGTGCTGATGCTCCTGGCAGCGGCGGTCATCGTTCACCGCCTCGCATCAGCGGCCTACGATGGCAGCACCGCTCGGCTGACGACGTTGCTCCTTCTGTCGAGCCCGCTCGTTCTCTTCCATGGCTTGACGACGATGACCTATCCGGCAGAGGCCCTGGCGGCGGCGCTCAGCGGCTACCTCTGCTTCCGCGCGCAGGACAAGGGAACGCCGGATCTGAAGTTCGTCGCTTTCCTGGTGGGTTTGCTCGGCGGCCTGCGCCAGACGGTCCTGGTGTTCACACTGCCACTTCTGATCCTGACCGTGAGACGCGCGGGTCTCGGGTACAGGGGTGTCGCGCTCACCGCGCTGGCCTGGCTGCTCGGAGTGCTCGCGTGGTTGGTCCCCCAGATCGAGCACGCGGGCGGACCGGGCAGCTACTTCCAAGCGAACCTCACCCTGCAGACCCACGTGTTTGCGACGTCCCCCCTGCAGAAAGGCTGGCCGTCGTTGCAGGTCCACCTGCACCGTGGCGTCACCGTCCTCGTCCTCGGTCTCGGGGGCGCTCGCCTGCTGGCACTTCTCGGCGGAGCTCTCTTCCGCGCCTGGCCTCGTCGCGCCGATCCACCAGGGCTCGGGGGCGCTGCGGGGCCGCGAGGCCTCGACGGCCGGTTCTTCCTGGCCTGGATGCTACCGCCCGTGCTCCTGTTCGCCTTCTACCACTTCCCCAAATCGGGCTACGCTCTGGCGCTGTGGCCCGGGGTGTGCATCGCGGTCGCCCACTTCGTGCGCAGACGATTCACATCGCCACGCGGCACCCTGCCCGTCGGAGCCGGCGCCTTGCTCGGCATCGTCGGGCTGCTCGATCTCGTGATCTTCTTCGTGGTTCCGGCCACGCGCCTTCAGGGCATGGCCCCGGGCGTCGCGGCGCGAAGCCACTTCGAAGAGGCCGCGGATCCCCGCCGGGACGGCTCCGCCTCGTTCTGGTCGCGCCTGCAGGAGGCGCCCCCGGCCGTGTTGCGCACCGCGCAGATCGTGTTCGGCCGCGTGGACTTCTTCTTCGACCGCACGCGCGGCTTTGCGTTCGGGGGCATGGCGGAGTCGTTGCGGAAGGCGGGCTTCCCGCGCGACGACACGCTCCTTCTCGGACAAGACGCCACCCGCGCCCTGTGCCAGCTGCTTCCCATGCAGCTGGTCATCCACGCCGATCCGCTGCGCCCGTATCCCTTCCTGAGGTATCGCGGCCGCCGGGCGGAGCAGATCGAAGAGCCGTTCGAGGTGCCTGACGGCATTCGCTGGCTCCTGGTGGAGGGGAACCGGGGTTCGATGCGCTTCGCACGCGACGCCGACCTGCCGGAGCACCAGGAGGCGCTCCCCCCTGCGCTGCGCCGCCGTTTCCACCTCTTCGAGATCGGCGAGCGCCGCCTGGATGCCTGGTTCGTCCCGCGGGCAGTCGAAGGCAGCGACCCGATTCGCCTGCGCCTCGTCCGCGACGCGCGCCCCGAGGACCCGGTCGAAGCCAACACGACGCAGTCCCTGCGCGCATCCCGCCGAACCCGCTGACCGCCTTCGTCTCCTGCGCACCACACGAACCCAGCATGTGCCCGGTCGCAGCCGGGCAACAGCTCGGCCCGCGGTCACGCGGCCGCCCGCGAAGGCGCGAAGGCCGGCGCAGGCCGAGCTACTTGCCGGGAATGTCGAGCCAGCCACGGCTGATGTAGTCGCTCAGCGTGAACCCGACGAGGATGAGCAGCCACACGAGGGCGCTCGTGACCACCAGCTTGGTCAACCGCGTGCTGTACCGCACGTGCATGAAGAAGAGCACGACGAGGGTGGCCTTGGTGACGGCGATCGTCAGTGCCAGGACGTCGTTCAGCACGCCCATGTTCTGGAACGCGACGTACACCGTGAACCCCGTGCAGGCGAGAAGCCCGACGAAGACCGCGAAGTAGACCCGAATCGGAACACGGTGCACGGACATGGTGACGCCTCCCGCCCCTCAGCCGCGGCCCAGGAGATACAGAAGTGGGAACAAGAAGATCCAGACGATATCGACGAAGTGCCAGTAGAGCCCGAAGCACTCGATCGGATGATGGTAGTCCGGCCCGTAGCGTCCCTGCCATGCGGGCCTCAACAGCCACGCCAGGACGCTCACCCCCACGATCATGTGCAACGCGTGCAACCCGGTCATGGAGAAGTAGATCGAGTAGAAGAGCTCGGCCTGCGGCTCCTGCGGCCCTTCGAAGTGGAAGCTCGGACCCGGCACGAGGTGGTGCACCCACTTGCCGTGGTACTCGACGCCCTTGATGCCGAGAAACGCCAGGCCGAGCAGCATGGTCAGCAGCAGAGGATCACGGTGTTGGCGCCGCCCAGCTGGATGTCCAGGTGGTGGCTGCCGAGCTCGAACACACCGGGAAACTTCCAGCGGTACACGACGTAGGCCGTGAACAGCGCGCCGAAGAACATCACCTCGGTGACGAGGAAGACCCACATCCCCAGGAAGGAGGCCTCGCGCTGCTGGTCCAACGTTTCGAAGTGGTGTGCGAGGAGAGGCCGGACGCTAGACAAGCTGCTCCTCCGGTTCCCGGACGTAATGGTACGGCTCGTGCGTCACGATCGGCGTCTCGAGGAAGTTGTGCGTCGGCGGCGGCGACGACGTCTGCCACTCCAGCCCCACCGCTCCCCACGGATTGGGGCTGCTGCGCGGACCGTAGCGCATCGACCACAGCATGTAGACCACCGGGATGATGTAGCCGACGCCCAGGATCGAGGCGCCCGCCGTAGACAGCACGTGCAGAACCTGGAACTCCTCCGGGTAGACGTGGTAGCGGCGCGGCATCCCCATGTACCCCAGGAGGAACTGCGGGAAGAACGTGAGGTTGAAGCCCAAGAAGATGATGATCGCGGCCAGCTTCGACCAGAACTTGGGATACAGGCGGCCGGAGATCTTCGGCCACCAGTAGTGCAGGCCGCCCAGGTAGCCCATGATGGTCCCACCCACCATCACGTAGTGGAAGTGCGCGACGACGAAGTAGGTGTCGTGCACGTGCACGTCGATCCCCAACGTCCCCAGCATCACGCCCGTCAAGCCGCCGATCGTGAACAACCCGATGAAGCCCAGCGCGTAGAGCATGGGTGTGTCGTAGGACACCGAACCCTTGTAGAGCGTCGCGGTCCAGTTGAAGACCTTCACGGCCGACGGGATGGCCACCAGCATGGTCAGCACCGAGAAGATCGTCGCCGCGTACACCGACTGTCCGCTCACGAACATGTGGTGCCCCCACACCATGAACCCCAGCACGGCGATGGCCAGGCTGGCAAAGGCGACGACCTTGTATCCGAAGACCGGCTTGCGCGAGAAGGCCGCGATCAGCTCGCTGATGACCCCCATGGCCGGCAGCACCATGATGTAGACCGCCGGATGCGAGTAGAACCAGAACAGGTGCTGGAAGAGGATCGGGTCGCCACCCAGTGCCGGGTCGAAGATGCCGATGTGCAAGAGCCTCTCGACAGCGACGAGCAGAATGGTGACGGCGATGACCGGCGTTGCGAGAACCATGATCAGGCTGGTCGCATAGTGCGACCAGATGAACAGCGGTAACCGGAACCACGTGAGCCCGGGCGCCCGCATCCGGTGGATCGTCACGATGAAGTTGAGCCCCGTGGCGATGGACGCGAAGCCGCTGATGAACACGCCGAGGCCGGCCGCGACCACGTAGGTGTTCGAGTAGGTGGTGCTGAACGGGGTGTAGAAGGTCCAGCCCGTGTCGACGCCGCCCCGCAGGATCGACCACAGCGTGAACAACCCGCCGACCGTGTAGATGTACCAGCTGGCGAGGTTGATTCTCGGAAACGCCAGGTCCTTCGCGCCGATCATGAGCGGCACGAGGAAATTGCCGAGAACGGCCGGGATGCCCGGAATCAGGAAGAAGAAGATCATCGTGATGCCGTGCATCGTGAACAGACGGTTGTAGGTGTCCGCCTGGACCAGGTCGCCCTGCGGCGTGAGCAGCTCGAGTCGGATAAGCACGGCGAAGGCTCCTCCCAGGACGAAGAAGCCGGTCAACGACACGAGGTACAGGAGGGCGATGCGTTTGTGGTCCGTCGTGAGCAGCCAGGACTTCACGCCGTAGTCGGCGTTGAGGTAGTTGGGCTTCTCGGGGAGGGCTCGTTCGGTGTTGCTCATCTTCGACCTTCGACCGTCTGCCTCGGGCCGGGGCTCGGGGGCCCGGTGCCGTCGTGCTGCGCGCCCGGGTCCAGCCCGCGGATGTAGCGGACCAGCTGCAGCACCTCTTCCTCGCTCATTTGTCCCTGGAACGTCGGCATGACCGGCTGATACCCCTCCACGACCTTGGCCGCCGGGTCGAGGATCGATTCACGCACGTAGTTCTCGTCGGCGGTGACCGTCCTGCCGTTCTTCAGAAGCACCGCCCTGCCATAGAGGTCCGTCAGGATCGGCGCGCGGGCCATCGAATCGGTGCGATGGCACGTGTGACACGAGTACTTCTGGAAGAGCTCTTCGCCGCTCGCCAGGCGCATGCCCTCGCCGCGGTTGCCGGCGAGCCAGTCCTCGTACTCGTGCGGCTCCATGACCTCGATCCAACCGCCCATCTTCGCGTGCTCGGCGCCGCAGTACTCGGCGCAAAACAGGTGATAGGAGCCGGGCCGGGTGGGCTCGAACCAGACCGTGGTGTAGCGGCCGGGCAGGACGTCCATCTTCACCCGGAAGGCCGGCACGAAGAAGCTGTGGATGACGTCCTCCGAGGTCATCGTCAGCTTGACCGGCATCCCGACCGCCACGTGCAGCGTGTTGATCTCGCGCGTGCCGTCCGGATGCTGGAACTTCCACATCCACTGCTTCCCCGTGGCGTAGTACTCCACGGCGTCGGCGGGCGGCCTCGACAACCTGAAGAAGACCTTCGCGCCCCAGAAGAAGCCCACCAGCACGATCACCAGGGGGATCGCGGTCCACACGATCTCGAGCCCCGTCGAGCCATGGATGGGCACCCCCACCCCGTCGTCGGAACGCCGTCGATAGCGGACGGCCAAGTACAGAATCAGGGCTGCGATGAGGATCGAGAAGAAGATGCTGACCCCGACCCAGAACGCGTACAGAGCATCCACCTCTCCCGCGACGGTGGAAGCGTTCTCCGGCATGAAGGTGCTTCGCCACATCACGACGCCCTCCTCGAAGATCGTGGCGGGCGCCCTTTGCGCCGCAGCAGCAGGATCAGAGCCACGATCCCGGACACGGTCAGGATGCCGCCCAAACGCACGATGTTGAGCGCCACCGCCGAGTAGGTCCCCGACTCCGGGTCGTACCGGAAGCAGTAGAGCAACACCTGGTCCACGACCGACCCGATGCGGCCCTCGGCCGCCTCGACGAGCCCGAGCCGCAGGTCCTTCGGCGCGTACTCGATCCCGAAGAAGTAGCGGGCCACTCGCCCCTCCGGGGTGAGCACCACGATGCCGCTGGCGTGAGCGTACTGGTCGAGGTCTGGATCGTAGACGTATCGAAACCCCACGGCCTCGGTGAGGGTGCGGATCGACTCGTCGCCGCCCGTCAGGAAGTGCCAGCCCGCCGCGGCCCCCGGACGTGCATACTCCTCGACGTAGTTGCGCTTCTTGGCGGCCGCGAGCTCCGGCGTTTCCCCCGGGTCGAAGCTGATCGTCAGCACCTCGAAATCGCTTCCGATGTCGAACTTGAGAACGCGCAGGCTGCTCGTGAGTCCGTTCAGGACCATGCTGCACAGCATCGGACACTCGTAGTACACGAGCGCAAGAACGACTGGCTTGTCGCCGAAATAGCGGCCGAGCTCGACCTCGGCGCCCGCCTCGTCCCGGAACACCAGGTCGAGCGGCACCTGCGCGCCGAGATTCTGGTCGAAGCCCACCTCGCGCAGCTGCGGTGGAATGCCGTCCTGGGCGCGCGCAGGCCAGGCACATGCGAGCAGAAGCGCGCCGAGCGCAGTGCCGATCCTGCCGCGACTCATGGCGTCCCCTCGCGCACGGGAAGCTTCTGCAGAGTGGGATCGCGCCACACTCCGGGGGGCGACCAAGGGCGGACGTCCCGTCGCGTCGGCAAGCCTCTCTGCACCAGCAGCTCCATCGACGTCTCGATGGGGATGCGTGCGACGCCCGCCCGCGGATCCACCCATCCGTAGCTGTGGAGCAGCGAGTCTTCCTCGGCACGCACGTTGGCCAGCTCCCGCTCCGGCGCGGCCTGCAACCGCGGCTCCGGAGGCAGGTGGCGGGGCGACTCGACGACCAGAGGCGAGCGCGGCTGGTCGCGGGCGATCTGTCGCGAATTCAGGCTGCGGAACAACACCCAGGTGAGCACGCCCGACACCGCGATCAGGATGGCCAGACCGATCCCGAACCAGACGATCCCGCGCAGACCGATCTCGCGATCGAGCTGCCCGCCGCCGGCCGGCCGACGCTCGCGACGCTGCCCGTCAGGCATCACCGATCGCCTCCTCGAGCCGTGGATCGTGGATCGGAAGCAGCGCCCGCTTCTTCAGCTCCCGGACGAACGCCGCGATCCACACGCCACCGATGCCGATCGGGACCACGAGGTCCAGCCAGTGCAGCGCCAGCCCGTCGGGACGGATCGACGGGACGGCCTGCCAGTAGACGTCGAGCCCGTGCGAGAGCAACACCGGTACCGCGAGCAGAGCCAGGGCCTTCGGGTTTCGGCGCAGCGCTCTCGACATCAGCAGGAAGAACGGCAGGCCGAAATGCAGGGCGAGGACGAGCACCCCCCACCACCTGTAGCCGCCTCCTCGGCGGTGCAGATACCAGGTGATCTCCTCCGGAAGGTTTCCGGACCAGATGACCAGGTACTGCGAGAAGGTCATGTAGACCCAGAGCAGCACGAAACACAGCAGCAGCTTTCCGTAGTCGTCGAAGTGCCGTGCCGCGAACACGCGGGACATCGGCTCGGACATCATCAGCCGGCGGGAAACCAGGATGTGGAAGCAGAAGGCCGCCACCACCTGCCCCACGATGAAGTGGAAACCGTAGATGCTGGAGAACCAGAAGGGGTCGAGCGACATCAGCCAGTCGAATGCGGCGAAGCTCGCCGTCAGCGTGTACGCGACCAGGCCCAGCGCGCTCCAGATCTGCATCCTGCGGTGCAGTCCCGGGTCGCCCGTCCGATCCTGCTGCAGCGACCAGCGGTCGAGCAGCACGGCGAAGAACGACCAGACCAGGAAGTAGAAGAGAGACCGGCCGATGAAGAAGCCCTCGTTCAGGTAGGGCTGCTTGTGCTGCAGCAGCTCGTTCCCGGCGACGGCCTCCGGGCGCGCCCAGACGTAGAGCTCGCGGGTCCCGAACAGGATCGGCACGAACAGCACGGCCAGAAGCGGCAGCGTGCGCGACGCGGCTTCGAAGATCCGGCGCGCCACGAGCCCCCATGCCCCTCCGGTCATGTGCTGGAGCATCGACAGCCCGAGGCAACCCAGCGGGATGCCGACCCAGAACAGGAAACCGACCAGGTAGGAGCGGAAGAACTGCTCTGGCGACGCGAAGGCCCCGATCACCGAAAGCACCACGCCCGCGCTGCCCACCCGCAGCGCACGGCGTTGGATGCCGTCGAGCCAGGCCGGCGCCGCGTACGCTTCCTCCAGCCGTTGCACACTCATCGTCCCACTCCAGAACGCTCCAGCTCCTCGTCGCGCGGGGTGCGGACCGCGGCGCGCTCGATCCGGCGGCGCACGGCCGCCGGAAGCTCGTTCACCGGCGCATGCTGGCTCAGCTGCAGGGCCCGCAGGTAGGCCACGATGGCCCAGCGGTCCTCGGGCGGGATCTGCGCCGCGTAGCTCGGCATGGTCGCGAAACCGTTGGTGATGACGTCGAAGAAGTACCCGACCGGCTCGCTGCGGAGGCGTGGTTCGTGGAACGACGACGGCTGCTTGAAGCCGCGCCGCACCACCACGCCACGCCCGGTCCCGGCCCGGTCGTGGCACACCGAGCAGAAGATGTCGTAGCGCTGGCGCCCGCGCGCGAGGAGCCCGTGTGTCACCTCGAACGGCAGGTCGGCGGTGAACACCGAGTCGTTCTCCATCCCGGTGTGGAAGGCGCGATCTTCGCGCAGCATCCCGCGGGCCACCGTCCCCGGAACTTGCGGCCGGGACGCCTGGCCGTCCTCGAACAGAGCGCTCGACTCGTGCGGCTCGTAGCGCGGCTGGTCGTACATGTCGAGACGCGGACAGCCGGCGAGTGCTGCACTCGAGAGCACCACCGCGGCCAGGCACGCCCGCCGCGAGCGAGCGCCGCACCCGAGGGCGGCCGCGGCGTCAGGATAAAGCAACTTCAGCCACATGGGTCGGATTCTGACTCCACAGGAAATCGGCCGTCCGGGCCGCATCGAACTTCGGGTCCTCGGCCTCGATGCACAGGAAGTAGCGGTTCCGCGAGGCCAGGGCGAAACGTTGCACGTTGAACACCGGGTGGTGCGGCATGGGCAGCCCGTTGAGCGCCAGCATGCCGAAGACCGCCGCCATCGCGGCCACCAGGATGGTGCACTCGAAGCTCACCGGGACGAACGCCGGCCAGCTGTTGAAGGGGCGGCCGCCCACGTTGAGCGGGTAGGCGATGACACTGGTCCAGTACTGCAGGAAGAAGCCTGCCAGCCCTCCGAAGATGCCACCGCCAAGAACGATCCACGGCAGGACCGACCTGCGGTGGCCGAGTGCGTGCGACAGCTCCGCGATCGGGTACGGGCTGTAGGCGTCCATCCTGCGATAGCCCTGCGCGCGCGCCGCCCGCACCGCGGCGATGAGCCGATCGGAGCGCTCGAACTCCGCCATGACCCCGTACAGGCCATCCGGGCCCCGGTCGAGCATCACGACGCCTCCGTCCTCTTGGGCAGGATCGTGCGGATCTCGAAGATCGAGATCATCGGCAGAAAGCGGATGAACAGGAACAACAGCGACAGGAACAGCCCGATGGACCCGACGTAGGTGGCCCAGTCCCAGCGCGTCCCGGCATACATGCCCCACGACGACGGCAGGTAGTCGCGGTGCAGGCTCGTGACCACGATGATGAAGCGCTCGAGCCACATGCCGACGTTGATGAACATCGCGACGATCCACACCCCGACGGCCGACTGGCGCAAGCGCGGGATCCACAGCAGCTGCGTCGCCAGCACGTTGCAGAGGACCAGCGCCAGCCACTGCGGCTGGTACGGTCCCAGGATGCGGTTCGTGACCATGAAACGCTCGAAGGGATTGCCGCTGTACCAGGCGAAGAAGATCTCCATGGCGTACCCGTAGGCGACGATGAGACCGGTTGCGAGCATGACCTTGGCCATGTTGCGCAGGTGGCGGGCGGTGATGAAATCGTGCAGTCCGAAGAGGGCGCGCAACGGCACGGCCAGCGTCACCACCATCGCGAAGCCCGCGAAGATCGCACCGGCCACGAAGTAGGGCGGGAAGATGGTCGCGTGCCAGCCGGGGATCACGGCCACCGCGAAGTCGAAGCTCACGACCGTGTGCACGGAGACGACGAGCGGCGCGGCGAGCGCCGCCAGCAGCACGTAGGCGGTCTCGTAGTTGTGCCAGTGCGCCGCCGAGCCGCGCCACCCCATCGCCAGGAAGCCGTAGATCTTCTGCGCGTACCAGGCGCGCGTCCGGTCGCGCAGCGTGGCCAGGTCCGGGATGAGACCCACGTACCAGAACATCAGTGACACGAGAGCGTAGGTCGAAACGGCGAAGACGTCCCAGACGAGCGGGCTGCGGAACTGCGGCCACACGCCCATCGTGTTCGGGTACGGGAATAGCCAGTGCATCAACCAGGGACGGCCGAGGTGCAGGATCGGGAACAGCCCGGCGCACGCCACCGCGAACAGCGTCATCGCCTCGGCGAAGCGGTTGATCGACGTGCGCCAGTCCTGGCGCAGGAGCAGCAGAATCGCCGAGATGAGCGTCCCGGCATGACCGATCCCGATCCACCACACGAAGTTGACGATCGCGAAACCCCAGGCCACCGGCACGTTCAGCCCCCAGATACCGGTGCCTTCCACGAAGAGCTTCGTGACCGCGTAGAGGAACATC
>JBHHXQ010000015.1:0-16771 GCA_046757105.1 Candidatus Krumholzibacteriia bacterium | reverse complement strand
CGGGGCTGAGGGCCATGACCACAACCCATAGTGATCACTTGCGCTAAATGGATATCCCCCAGCTGTGATTCGCCTGCAGTCTATGGGCGGCAGATGTGTGCCTCAAGCGATTGCGGTAGTCATGAGATCCGGTGACTCGTTTGAGCTCGGCTTCGGTTCCTGCCAGTGGAACCGATCCGGTGCAAGCTCGCCGTGACTTGTTGCCGGCTGCCGCGCCGGCGTCGACGCTGGTCGTCGTTGGGCTCGACACGTTTCCTGCCGTGCGGTCTTGCAGGCGGCGGCCGCCGGGCTGAAGCCCGGGACGATGCTGCCCAGCGCAGGCCGCATTTCGAACACCGATCCGTTAGATCTGCTCTCCCGTCTCGTTTCCCATGTCGGAAGCGCCATCCCATCTCGAGCTGCAACCCACAGCAGGGGAGGAGTTGTCGTGTCTGGTCGAAACCTCGTGCGCTCCTGGTGCGCCCTGGCCGTCCTCATCGCAGCAGTCGAAGCTTCTGCGATCAACGAGCAGGAGATCTCGCACGATTACGAATTGCTGCAACACGAACCCGCCTCCGGGTCGGTCAACTGGATCGCCGAATGGACCAATGGGACCGGATGGACGACTCACGACAATCGCATCCTCAACGACGGTAGCGTCTTCTGGCAGGTGGACGCGCGCTCCAACCAGACCGGCTCCATCGACCAGAACGCCGCCGTGCTCTCGGATCACGACCTCTGCTGGGCCAGTCCGGACGGTTACGGCAACAACTGGTATCAGGCTCTGCGCTTGGAATACAGTGGGACGGTGACCCTGTCGTTCGACTATCTGCTCGACTGCGAGAACGGGGACGACCACCTGCGCGTCGAGACCGACCCCAACTGCGACTCGTTCGGCCAGGTGAACTACTCCATCGACCCTTCCGCAACGGCCGCGAGCTTCCGGACGGTGGAGTACGAGGACACCGGTCTGAACGTTTCCGGGAGCGTCAGTTCGCTTGCCCTCACCAACCACGGGGCGGGAACCCACTGCGTCTACATCTCCTTCCATTCAGATGGTTGGGGCTCCCAGGAGGACGGTTCCCATACCACGACGATCGGCGCGGCGGCGGTCATCGACAACATCGTGCTGGCAGGAGGGACGTCGCTGAGCGAGGATTTCGAAGGAGTGCCGCCCTTCGCTGTCACGTTCGTGAACATCCAGGACACCGAGCCGTTCGGCGACTGGGCCGTCACCTACCCCGCAGTGACCGACAACGACTTGTGCAGCGCGTCGATCTCCTCAGTGAGCTCGTGGGCGTTCGTGGACGATGTGACGCCCTCCACCGCGTGCATCATTCCCGACTACGCATTCTTCATCGGAGGCTTCGTCGTGAAGAACTGGCTGGACAACGACATCGTCAGCCCCTGGGTGTCGTTGGCGTCCAGCCCCGGAGCCACGAATACACACCTGGAGTTCCGGACCTTCCCCGGAAACGACTTCTGGCGCAGCCGCATCGCCATGAACTACACCGTGCGGGCCAAGACCCGCATCGAGAACACGGACTCGCCCGCCTTTGGTGATTCCGTCGACTGCGTCACACCCTGGAGCCCCGCGACGGAGTGGTATTCTCTGGGCGCCTGGACGTGGCTCACACGATCGGCCGACATCTCGGCGTTTGTGGACCAGGACGCCGAGGCCGTCCAGGTGAAGTTCCGGATCGCCGATTGGCAGCTTCCGGAACTGGGCGATGCCACCCCCCCGCCACTCACCTGTGCCGCCCCGGGACCCTACATCGAACAGATTCGCATCGGACGCAGGGCCGAAAGCGGCTCGCTGATCCGCCTCGGAGTCGACAGCCGATCCCAGGCCCAGGACGCGTTCCCGACGGATCCCGCCCCGTTCGCACCCGAGGCGCAGGGAGCCTACGTCCCGTCGACCGATCGCTTCGGGACGGCCGCCTTCTCGAAGGGGTCGGAGCTGACGATCAACAGCCAGGGCCCGAACCTGGTCACGGGTGACTCCATCATCGTCCAGGTGGTGGACGTCCGGAACACCGGAGTCGTGACCGTCGAACTCTGGGGCAACATCATCGCCGGCCCGCACGCCGGCAAGGCGCCGCCGCCGTACACGGCGGCCGCGGGTGGCTGGTTCACGGTTCCGGCACAGAACGCACGCACTCCCCAAGGAACGAACTTCAAGGACGTGTTCTTCGTCGATCTCGACGACGACTACTTCCGTGGTGGCGATGTCCTCGTGTATTTCTGGGCCGCCACCGACGGGCTCGGTGGATTGAGCACCGACCCCGGAGGAATCACCAGCCTGCCTCCGCCGGCTCGGCCGAGCGCCGAGGCCGCCACGGGTGGCCTGCACGAGGTGAGCTTCCTGCCCCGCATCGACTGGGCGACCAGTTACCTGAACCGCATCGCGGCCGATCCGAACGGCAAGCTCGACCCCACCCCGAGCGAGCTGGCAAGCTCCGTACAGACGCACGACATCCTCTACGTCCAGAAGGTCAATCCGCACCGGCGCAGCGGCCCCTTGAACCGCACCGCGTTCATGTTCGCGCTGGACAACGCCGGATACACCTACGACGTCTACGACCTGCAGGGCTACGGGAACACCAACAACGACCTCGGCTCGCGCGCGACCGTCCAACAAGCGACGGGATATGCGCTCATCGTGCACGACACGGGCAGGCGGCGCTCGGGCAACATCCCGGACGGCAGCGATCTCGATTCCGAGAAGATCGACCAGCAGACCTGGTACAGGCAGTACTTGGCGCAGGCCGCCTCGAGCGAGGCCGGCCGTGCAACGCTGTGGCTGATCGGCGAGAACATCGTCGAGGAGGAGGACGGAGGACCGCTCCTGACCGACGCGGGAACGACGCTCCTCGACCCTGCGTGCGGCATTTGCTACCCGAGTGCCGACGCAGTCGGTGTGGCGACGTTCACGTTCCAGGACGGGACGGCGGTGGATTTCACCACGGACACACATACGCTGGCGGCCGGGTGCGGCACGTCGACGCATCACCACTTCGACGAGCTGACGCCGGCAGGCACGGCCGTCGGAACGCACAACTATCAGGTGACGGGGGGGACCTCGACCGGCTTTGCCGTGGTCATGAACGCCAACCCATCCCAGAAATGGAACACGATCGTCTCGGCTTTTTCGTGGGACACGATCATGATGACGCTGCCCCCGAAGCCGGGAACGGCGGCGGAGCCGCCGCCCGACGTCGCCAGCAACGGGCAGATCCTCCTCGAGAAGATCCTCGAGGCCGTCGCGCCTCGCACGACGTCCTGCGCGTGCGCCGTGGACTGGACCCAACCCTCCGTCACGGGCCCCTCGGCGCGCTCCGCGTACGCCATGGCATACGATGCGTCCCGGGGGGTCACGATCCTGTTCGGCGGCGCCGATGCTGCGGGGACGCGCCTGGGGGACACCTGGCAGTGGGACGGATCGGCCTGGACCCTCCTGGCGCCGGCTTCGAGCCCGTCGCCGCGCTCCGGCGCCGTCATGACCTACGACAGCGACCGGCAGTTCATGGTGCTGTACGGCGGTCACGACGGCGCGAGTCGACTCGGGGAAACCTGGGAGTGGCGCGGCACCAACTGGCAGTACATCCAGACAGCGGACTCGAGTCCGCAAACCGACATGGGGCTGGCGTACGACGCCAACCGGCACGTCACCGTGCGCTACGGCGGAACGACGAACACCGGCCGCAGCCGCAGCACGTTCGAGTACGCAGGAACCGCCTGGACGTTGATCACCAACAACTCCGCGCCAGGATACCGCTCCAAGCTCGCGATGGAGTTCGACGCCGGCCTCGGGAGCGTCGTCATGTTTGGCGGACAGGCACCGGGAGGCGTGCTCAAGAGCGACACCTGGACATGGGACGGCACGACATGGACGCAGATCGCCACCTCCGGACCGTCCGCGCGGCAGCTGGCCGACATGGCGTTCGACTCCGACTGCGGTGGCCTGTACCTGTTCGGCGGAAACACATCCGGCGGTTTGTCCGACGAGCTGTGGCACTACGCGGCCGGAACCTGGACACCGCTTCCAAGCTCGATCACCCCGAGCCCCAGGATGCAGCACCGGATCGTCTACGACGCGGCGCGCGCCGAACTCGTGCTCTTCGGTGGAGACACCGGCACCAGGAACGACGAAACCTGGCTGCACAACTGTGACGAACCCATCCCCAGCGATGCCGAGACCGACACTAGCGTTCCCTCCGCGACGCGCGTGCTCGGAAGCTACCCGAACCCGTTCAATCCGAGGACGACGATCCGCTATGCGCTGGCGCGAGAGGGGCAGGTCCATCTGAGCATCTACGACATCCGCGGCCGGCGGGTCTCGACGCTCATCGACGCACGCCGGCAAGCCGGCGTTCATGCCGTCACGTGGGATGGCCGAGACGACACGGGAGCACCCGTAATGTCCGGCCTCTATTTCTATCGGCTCCGGACACGTGATGCGGATTCCACGGGGAAGCTGGTGCTCATCAAGTGATTCGGGTGCGTGCCACCGGCGCCGGTCGCCGGCCCCGACACCGGCGGGGCCGCGCGACCGCGGCCCCCGCCGCTTCACCGAGGTCACGGCGCCGAGCCTTCGCGAAGAGCGTGTCGTGGTGATAAGACCACGAAACCCTGGCGCGAGACCGCGGGACAGCCGCGTTTGCCTGGAGCGACAATGCTTTGCTACACTTCTCCAGTTGCCCGCACACATGTCGGGGTTTCTTCAGCCTCATCGTTTGCGGATGTGGAGGTTGTGGCGTGGACGCCGAGCTCCCTCACGACGACCGATTCCCCCCGAAGGGAGCGCAGCCTCCGCAACGCAATCCGTTTGCGGAAACGAGCGCGCGTGCGGCCTGGCCCGCCAGCTTGGCCGCGCTCGCCCGGACGTTCCAGGGTTCCTTCGGAACCGGCACCGACGCCGAAGCTGCCTTCTGGCTGCTGCTTCGCCACGTCCTCCATTCACGCCTGTGCGCGGAACGCCGGCGCACAGGATGGATTCCCGACGAGGACGTGGCCGACCTGTGCTCCGAGAAGTCGTTGAACCTGGTTCGGCGCATCGACGAAGGCAAGTGGGACCCGGCGAGTTCAAGACCGGCCGAGCTTGCCTCGTACCTGACCGTGGTGGCGCGCAACGCCCTGATCGATCATCTGCGTCGCGTCGCGCACAACGAGGAGATGGCCACGCAAGGACGACCACCCCAAAGGACACCTGTCCACCTCGAAGCTCCAGATCTTCCTGTGCAGAGGCGTCGCTTTGTCGAGCAGCTCGTTGCCTGCGTGCGTGCGCTGAAGCCGCTGCAGCAGAGAATCTGGTTCTTCCGGGTGATGCTCGACATGCCGAGCCGCTTGATCGCGTCCCATCCCGAAGTGAACCTGAAAGCCGCGCACGTCGACGTGATCCAGCAACGGTGCCGCAAGAGCGTTAGCGCGTGCATGCGAGCGCGCGGCTTCGATGCGCACGAAATGCCTCCGGGAACCTTTACCGAGCTGTGGAAGATGTTCCGACAGGCTGGAGTTGACGGTCCGGGGAGGTCACGATGAACGCCCGCGACGCGAACGAACTGCCGGAAGCCGTCCCCGCACACCTGAGCGCGGACGATTGCCTGGATCTCTTGCATGGGTTGTCAGCCCGGACGCGCGTCGACGCGCTGCTGAAACATGCCGGCCGCTGCGAATCCTGCGAGACGAGGCTGCGGACATTCGTCATGCACTTCGAGGAGCTGCGTGCCGGCCCTCGGCCCGTTCGGCAACCTGACGGCACCTTGTCGATGGTCGTGCCCGATGTCGATGACACCGTCCCCGCCGCGAGCGATGCGGGCCTGCGTGCCAGCACGGGTTCGGCCCGGAGCCCCGGGCCGTCTCTGGCGTTCCTCCACGCCTTCCGCCCGCGAGCGCCCCTGACGGCCTGGGCCGGCGTCGCTGCAGCACTGGTCCTCGTGGCGGCCTTCCTGTTGCGCGAGAGGGATGCGGCTGTCGAGATCCCTCCGTACTGGATTCCGGCGGGCGGGGAGAGCGTAACGCAACGCTCGGATGCAGCGCGGCCGCTCGACGAGAGTTTCCGGCGCGGCATCGAAGCCTACGAGGGGCGGGACGCGGCCGCGGCGGTGGCACATCTCCGGGTGGCTCGGGTCGAAGGGCCGCACGAGCTCCTGCGCGTCGTCTACCTCGCCAGCGCGCTCACCTTGATCGGCCGTGCCGACGAGGCCGCCTCCTTGCTCGAGACGCTGGTTCCTGCCGATCTCCCCGAACCCTGGCGCACCGAAGCGCAGTGGATCCACGCCCTCGCGCTGGCGCAAACGGATAGACGCGAGGACGCCCGGAGACTGCTCGAGCGCCTCTCCACCACCGACGGTGAGATCGGTGGCCGCGCGCGCAAGCTCTTGGTGGAGCTCGCGGAGCGAACGACCCCCGAGCACCGCACGGAGAGCGAGAGGGCGCGTGCGGCGCCCTGCTGCAGAACAGCCGGGACCTGGGAGCATGTCGCGCGCCCGCCGCACAGCTCCCTCGCAACGAAGACTGGGTTCACCCTGTCGCGACACTGAGCCCTGGTTGAAACTAGAGCGGGTCACCGAAGAGGACGAACCCCGCCCAGTACGCCGGATGCTCGAACGGACGGCGGCCCCGCGGATCCTCGAAATCGCGCAGCCAGCGCTTCGCTTCCGCAAGCGCTCTCGTTCTGGTCAGCCGCACCCCTGGCGCCGTTCCGGCGCGGACGTCGTCGTGATTCCCGGTGAGGTTTTCGTAGAACCGTTCCATCAGCAAAGCCGTGGCGACATCGTCGACCTCCCACTCGCTCACCAGGATGCTTCTCGCACCCGTCTTCAACAGCGCCTGCCGAAAACCATGGCCTCCCTCCATGGCACTGAAGCCATTTCCTCCCGTTTGGCAACCGCTCAGTGTCACGAGATCCGCCTGGATCTTCCACCCCAGGAACATCTCTCTGACCGTGACCAGCCCGTCGTGGAGCACCAGCACCGACTCCGGCGTCGTGGGGCGATCCTGCGGCTGCACCAGGGACAAGGCAAGGGCCGAGCACTCGGGGTCCTGGCCCACCAAGGCATGCACGGCAAGATGAACGACTCCGAACCCTCGCATCTCATCATGATCTTGGAGCGACACCAGAACCTGCTCCGAGGCGGCTTCCCCCAGGAGAAGTGTGGGATTCTCGAAGAGAGAGGCGATTCGCTGCGCCTCCTTTCGCGAGAACTCGAGACGAGGAAGCCGCGCGAGCGCTTCGCGATCGCCGGCCAAGGCGCCCCGCACGACGGCAACGTCGAGCCGCTTCCCTTGCGGAATCTCGATGCTGTCCCAGGGACTCCGCCCAGCATCTTCCTTCGCGATCTGCCCCGGCGCGTACAGAGGGTCGCCCACGACGAGCGCGGTGCTTCTCGTCCCGGGGGCGGCGAGCGAGCGCATGCCGCGGAGTTCTGCATACCGGAGCGCGGAGGACGTATAGGAAACGTCGAAGCGATCGACCAGGTAGCGACCCTCGCGATCGCGCAGGCACTCCACAGAGAGCCTCCGAATCCCACCGCTCGGCTGATGGACCACCAGCCGATCGACTCCCTCGAGGTACGGCAGAAGCGGCTCGACGAGCTCGTCCCACGCGCGAGACGACAGCTCGTCGAGATTGGGGTCGTGCGCCACGCGTGTCGGCCATGCTGCCGCCGTATGAATGGCGCGCCGTGTACGAGAAAGGATCTGCGGCAATTCGTTGTACTCGCCCGCGGAACGCCATTCTCCGAGCAACACCCATTGGATCGGTCCTGTATGGCGGATCACGTGGCCCCAGCGTTCGAATCGCCCCTCGCGGCTGCCCTCGTACGGCCATACCCGGACGTCGAACCACCCGATGATGCAGGTTTGCGGGTCGAGGGCCTGTTGCACGCGAGGAAGGAGGGTCGACGGGGACAGCAGACGCCGAAGGTCGACGCTCTCGTGCTCGCGGACCATTCTCTCCACATCCGCCTGCAGGAGACGCAACCGAACGCGGTGCGCCTCTTCCCGTCGACCTGCGTCTTCGAGAGCGTGCAGCATGCGCTCGAGCTGCACGACCTGACGGCTCAGCGAGTCCAGGTGCGTGTCGGCCGAGATCCTCGCGTTGATCCGCGGGGAAAGAGAGGCGATGGCATCGGTGGTCCATCCCCGCGCCAGCTCCAGGCATCTCCAGGCTTGCGTCCACTTCCCTTGATGCAGCAGGCGCGCCGCCCAGACTTGCAGGCCCGTCGTATGGCCTCGCAGACCGAAATCGAGCCCCGACGACATGCGGTACGCAAGGGCTTGCTCGAAGCACGCTGCGTACAGCGAGTCGGCGGTTGAAACCTCGCCACGCAGGAGGTGATGCCGTGCCAGGAAGAAGTCACACGTGGTTCGAAGTCCATTGGTGGATCGGCCGGTCTCGAGAAGAATCGCGCGCGCGCGCCGGATCATCGCTTCGGCTTCCTGCGGGCGCCCACGCGCTTGGACGATATGGGCCAGCCAGACCAGTGTGTCGGCCACTTCGAGATGCGCCTCGCCGAGGTGGCGCCTGAGGATTTCCAGTGTGCGTCGATACAGGGGTTCGGCTGCGTCCAGCTGGCCGCGAGCCCGGAGGGCGTTCCCGCGTGCGTGGTGGAGGGCCGCGAACGGCAGTGCATCGTCGTCGAAGTTGGCATCCAGAATGTGCTGCGCTTCGTCGAAACAGCTCAGATCCTCGTCTCCACCGTGTCGACACAGGGAGCGACCATAGAGGATCAGTGTTGCGGCGATGGCCGGATGGTTCGCGGGCAGGATCTGCCTGCGTAGGTCGAGCGTGAACCGCAGCTGTTCCCGAGCCCGGCTCCGGTTCCCCGACAAAATCAGAATCTGGCCGATCGTTTCATGTGTCGTCGCGACCGCGGGATGACGTGGCCCGAGAAGGTCCACCCGGATCTCGAGCTGGTGAATCGCGGCCACCCATGCATCCAGGATGCTCCAATCCTCCAGGAACCGTTCGGTGACCGCCGTGAGAGATTCCGCCTCGGCCAACCGGGCTTCCGTGGATCGAGCCGCTACCGATCGCACCTCCGCCTGGGCGGGCGCCATGGCCCGTGCTGGCGCCGGCGCTACGCAGCCCAGTGAGACGGCAACAATCCCGCTCGCGATCGGCGTCCAGAACGACCGCGCTCGACGGCGACGAGCCGCCTCGGAACGATCTTGTGGTTGGCACATGTCGCGATGGTTCCCGATTGGCCTGCGGTGTTCAACAGGACTCTGGGGACCGGGCTGATGTGGTGTGGCTCGCGCCACGTCCGCTCGAAACCTGCGACGCCCAGCGCCTGGCGGTGCGCGACCCCTTGCCGTGCACGCTCAATTCCGGTAGCAGCTGGCCAAACCACGAGCAGAAGTCTCGAGCTTGGCAGCAATCATACTCCTTGCCGGGTCCGTGACACAAGGATGCGGCGCGCAGGGCCAGCTGTAGCGCGTGCGACGTACGGCCCCGCTTCTGGAACCGCGGATCCCGCACGACGCCGGTGAAGCGATTCCTCATGCACGGGACCGAGCCGCGAGAGAACGCCCCGGCCGAAGGGGAGCGGGGATCAGTCGTCGTTCCGGTTCTGACCTCCTAACCTCAACCGCGTCAGCTCGGCGTCCAACTCGCGGATGCGGTGGGACATTCTCTCCACGATCCTAAACGCCAGGGAAGGGTCCTCGAGCATTCGTCGGAGCGTGCTCCTCTTGCCCACGGTGAGTGCCCGGACCTTTCCCATGGCGCGTACGGTAGCGGAACGGACCTCGCCCTCGAAAACGGCCATCTCCCCGAAGAATTCTCCATCCCCCAGCACCGCGAGGCGGACCTCCTTGCCATCCCTCTCCTGAAGGACCTCGACCCTTCCCTCCTGGATCACGTACATGCAGTTCCCTCGATCTCCCTGGCGGACAATCTCCTCGCCGTCGCGGTAAACCTTGCCCAGGGCGCCTGCTTCCACGCTGTCCTCCTCTCATGTTCTGCTTCTGTCGAAGGGCCAGATTGCAGCGACCATGCTCCAAAGAAAGCGGCTCAGGAAGGATGGGTGAAGGGTGCGCAGGAAGATCTCTCGATAGGGAGCACTCCCGGTGAAGATATCCCACATCACCATGCTCATCCGCCGGGGCCCGTCATCCTCTTGCTGTTCACGCCTGATCATGCGCAAGACAGCGCTACGGGCAAAGCGCCTCTTCTGAATCTGGCGGGTGACGGCAAAGACCATCTTCCCGATCGTGTTGTCGGCACCGATCGCCCGACAGACCGGCAGGTAGTGCCGCCGGAAGTGCGCTGCAGAGATGCCTTCGAAGATGGCAGTCGTGGCGGCGGCCTTGGCGGTCCGGTAGGCGGCTCCGATGCCATCCTTGTACAGCCTGGTCTCCCCGCAATCCCCGATGAACACGACCCGATCGGCAAAGGGGCGGGTTGCACCACGGATCGTCATGCGGGGCGAGCACTGGCAGGAGGCCTTGTCCAAGGGTATGTTCTTTGGAAAGCACCTCTTGACCTCAGGCACGCTCATGAAGGATTGAACCAGGTTCGTGTCAATCTCTGCGCCCAGCATGCACATCGTCACGTAGTCGCCCTTCGGAACGAGGGCAGCAAACTCCAACCGGGGCAGGTCGAACAGGAAGACATGCATGGAGCTGCCCATATGCTCCGCGACGGCTACTTCGCTGAAGAAGTACTCACGGATGAAGGCTTTGGTGGTCAGGGGAGGCTCGTAGCCCAGCCCCAAGCCGCGCAGGAGCCTGGGAGCGCTGGCGTTTACGCCGGTCGCCAGCACGAGGAGATCGTAGGCGCCGCTCGACCCGCCCTGGGTGCCGATCTGCGGCCGGCCGTTTTCCCAACTGATGTTCTCCACGCGCTCCTGAATCGAGTGAGCCCCCTTTTCCATGGCCAGCGCCCGCAAGAAACCGT
This sequence comes from Candidatus Krumholzibacteriia bacterium, assembly GCA_046757105.1. Taxonomy (GTDB): domain Bacteria; phylum Krumholzibacteriota; class Krumholzibacteriia; genus JBHHXQ01. The sequence continues at coordinate 5,889 of JBHHXQ010000015.1, read as the reverse complement.
CAAAGCTTCTCCACTTCATCTCCCTTGCGTCCCGCGGGCCGGCCCCCCGGTGCACCGACGCGATCCTCTTCTCGTGCAGCGGGGTCTCGATGCGGACGCTCCCTACATCCATGTGCAGCATGTAAGAGTCGATTCCTCGCTGCACGACGGTGGGGGGCAGGTTGATCCCCTCCGTCGCGAGGATCTGCACCAGCGACTCGGAAACGATCCCCCCGCACATGTTGCAACCGGATGGCCCGGGACGGGAGAAGTCGCGGGGATCATAGATGTCGACCCGGAGATCCATGGCGAGTCTTTCCGCCATGTCCAAGAGGAAGTAGGTGAAGAAAGAACCCGCAGGGCCGCCTCCGATGACCGCGACGCGAGAACCGCTGTCCAACTTGAGACGTGGCGGATCGCCTTCGGATCTCTGGCCGAACTTCGCCTCGAACATACCGTTTTCCTCGACCACCTTCGCCCGAATCAGCCGTCCTGGGGTCGTGAAGTGTTGGGGGGGTTCTGCACGTATCCTATCACTCGTGTCTCGACGCGTCGAGCTTCCGGGGAATCGGATCCCCGCGGCTGGGAACCACCACCAGACGGTCTACAGGACGGAGAGCAACTACCGGCTGTGCGGGTTGTCCGCGCCCGGGAAGGATGTCGTCTACGATTCGAGCTTCCCTCTGATTGTTGGGCCAACTCCGCGTACACCGCCGATCTCGACAATCCCACGCATGGCCATGCATACCGTGACCGGTTACGGTGACCCCACGACGGGGCTCGAGCCGGACAGCCGAGGTCCAGGATTCTGGCTTGGCTCGAGCGCCGCGGCGTGCTAGATTCATCGCGAGATCAGTTCTGCAGGTTGGATGCGCCGACTCGGGCGCGCTGCTCCTCCAGAGCAGTGCGTCCAGCACGGAATGTCGTTCTCGAGTGAAGAAGCCCTCGAAGACGAAATCGAACCGCGCGCGCCTGACGCAGTGGTTTCAGCAGGAAGCCGCTGAGGACTGGGTGTCCACCGCCTACGACTGCTTCGCCTCCGCCGAGTTCCAGGAGTGCGAGAATGCGGCCCGAAAGGCACTCAGGTGCGCACCCGGCCATTATCGAGCGACGCTCCTCCTGGCCGATCTACTCGCCTTCTCGGGACGCCTGCGGGAAGTCCCACGCCTCGTGCAGGAGGCTGCGCGCAAACACCCCAACGAGCCGATGCTGCACTTCATCCTGGCCGATGCGGCATCGGAACTCGGGCGGTTGCCGGACGCGCGGCGCGCCATCCTGAAGTTCCGGGAGCTGGTGGAGCGAGATCCTGACAAGCTCGGCCGCGAGCGCGCGAAGCTCCTGGCCCGGGCACGCGCCATCCTGCGACAGGTCGAGCGGCAGCCTGCTTCCAGAGAGGTCGCGGAGGCCTCCGCGAAACAGGCGGTGGAGGGCGGTTCACCCGCGGCTCGCGCCCTGCAAGGCTCGCTTTTCGACGCCTCCGGGCCGATTACGGCACGTCGTGCGACGCAGCCCCTGTCGGAACCCCGCCGCGGCCGCAAGGCTCAGGCAGGCCTCCCGGGCCGAGTCGCGAGCCCGCCTCAGACGACGGCGGCCCGGGCCGCACGCGACCGGACACCCGCCGCGCGCGTCGGCCCAGGCGGCGCCGCCGGTGCGGGCGCCGATCGAGAGCCTGGAGCAGCGGCTGCACGCGGGACCTCGCGCCGGAGCCCAGACCCGGCGCATGCCGCGCAGGTCGTGTTCCGCGTCGAGAAGGATCCTGGCGCACAGGACTGGCTTCAGGGCCCGTGGAGCGACGACCTCGACGAGCGAGAGCTCCTGCTCGAGGCGCAGCGCATCACACTGCTCTCGCAGTACGAGGAGCTTCTCAGCCTCCCGACCCTGAACGGGGTTGAGAGGCTCGAGTACCAGGTGGAAACGGCGCGCAAGATCCTGCGGCGGCTGAGCGGTCGCGCCTTGCTCTGCGACGAGGTCGGCCTCGGCAAGACGATCGAGGCAGGCATGGTGATCAAGGAGTACCTCCTGCGGGGCCTGGCGCGCAGCGTGCTGGTGCTCGTTCCCCCCGGGCTCGTGCAGCAGTGGCAGGACGAGATGTCCCAGAAGTTCGGTCTGGAATTCGCGCTCTGGGGTGAAAAAGGACGGGCCAGGCGGTCTGCCCCTCCAGAGGGAAACGGTTCCATGCCACTCCTGGCGATCGGTTCCATCGCCCTCGCACGACTGAAGCGGAACTTCGAGTCCTTCGCCGAAAAGGAGTGGGACCTCGTGGTGGTGGACGAGGCACACCACCTGCGGCGCCGGGGAACGCGCTCCTGGGCCCTCGTCAACTCGCTGCGCAAACGATACCTGCTTCTTCTGTCCGCAACCCCCGTGCATAACAATCTGATGGAGCTCTACGAGCTCGTCACGCTCGTGCGGCCGGGCCTGCTCGGCACGCCGGCCGAGTTCCGCCGCAAGTTCTTGAGCCGCAAGGAAGGGCGCGGCGCCAGGAATCCGGAGCAGCTGCGCGACGTGCTCGCCGAGGTGATGGTGCGCAACACACGCTCGCACGCCGATGTTGCCCTGCCGCGGCGCTTCGCCACGACGCTCGTCCTGCAGCCGCAACCGGCCGAGGCCCTCGCCTACCGTGCCGCGAGCGACTACGCACGCCTCTCCTACTCGAGCACCAAGGCGCCCACGCGGGTCTGGCTCCGGCACCTCCTCGGCTGCGCCGGCAGCGGTCCGCGGGCTGTGGCGGAGATGGCGGCACGCAAGCTGGACGGCGCCCGCGTCGAAGTGGATCCCCAGCAGGAGGTGCCGTCCCCGGTGGTGCGGCCGCCTTCCGGGAGCATCTCCTCTGCGCCGCCTGGCGCGAGGAGGAGCGACACGCCAGCCGCGGCTGGCGAGGAACGCCGCCTGCTGCGGCGGATCATCGAAGCCGCCGAGAGCGCCGGGGATTCGACCAAGGCCAAGCGTTTGCTGGAGCTGCTCTCGAGCTCCGACGAGCAGGTCGTCGTCTTCTGCCGCTACCGCGCCACGCTGGGCGAGCTGTCGGCGCTGCTTGCAAATGCCGGGGTCGCACACGCGGTCTACCACGGCGGCCTGGCGCGGCGCGAGAAGGATGCGGCACTCGAGGCGTTCCGCGACGGCGCACGTGTCCTATTGAGCACGGAGTCGGGCGGCGAAGGCCGCAACATCCAGTTCTGTCGCACGATCGTCAACTACGATCTGCCCTGGGACCCGATGCTCATCGAGCAGCGCATCGGCCGCGTGCACCGCATCGGCCAGCAGCGCGACGTCTTCGTCTTCAATCTCGTCCTGGCCGGGACGCTCGAGGAAGAGCTGATTCGCATCCTCGAAGAGAAGATCCACCTCTTCGAGCTCATCGTGGGCGAGGTGGATGCGATCCTCGGCCATCTCGAGCGGCGCGAGGAGTTCGCCAATATCCTTCTGGACCTCTGGGCCGGGGCGCGCGACGAGGCCGAACGACGCACGCGCTTCGAGGCATTCGGCAAGGAGCTGGCAGCGTCGCGCTCCGCCTACGAGAAGCAGAAGGAGCTCGATGACTCCTTGTTCGCGGACGAGCTGGAGGTTTGACGAGGCTCCGCCTCAGAACGCCGAGTCGGATGGAGGCGCGTGGGGTCCGAGGCGGTACTCAACAACGAGCTGGAGGTCTAGCGCCACGTGGAGCTGCAGCGATTCGTCGAATCCACACTCCGACGCGCGGGATGCCTCACCGAGATCCTCGACAGAGATCGTGTCGAGGCGCTGCTGAGCCCGCCCGTCGCCGGGACGCTCGAGCTGCCTGAGGACGTTCGACTGCGCCTGCGCGGACCAACGCAGGCGGGTGAGCTGCATGCCGGCTACGGGAGCGGGCTCCTGGCGCGGGTGTGCTCTCTGGCCGAGACGGGGAGCCGCTGCTACCGGCTCGAGCTGGCGCCCGCGCCCCCCAAGAGAACACGGGTCGAAAGGGAAGTCGCCGCGATTCTGTCGTTGCAGAACGCCATCGGTCGCAGCGAGGGGCTCGAAGTGTGCGTGCTCGAGTACCTCGTCTTCGACTTCCGCTATGCGGCGCTTTCCGAGGAGCGGCATGAAGGACTGATCTCGGTCGCGCTCAACGCGGACGGAGGCTGCAGCCCGGCCCTGGCGCAGGGCGTGCGCGCCCACCTCTTCGAGCACCCGGAAACACACCGGCCGTGGAGCGGCGAGAACGGCCGTCCGGAGGCGCTCGCGTACTACGAGCGCGCGCGTCTGCGCGCGCGCATCCGGGCCCTGGATGAGACCAGGCCTTTCGCCGCGCGCATGGAGCGCCGTCTCCAGCGCGACACGCGCAGGGTCGACGCATACTACCAGGCGCTCCTGCAAGAGGTCGAACGCGGGCGGACGAGACGGCGCGAGGCGCCCGAAGTTCTGAACGACAAGCTGGCTGCGATCGAGGCGGAAAAGCAGCGCAGGCGCCAGGACTTACAACGACGCTACTCGATCGCGCTGCGTCTCGAGCTGCTGGACGTTCTCGTGCTCCGGGTGCTGGGGCTCGCTCTGCGAGTGCGGCTCCAGCGGCGCAAGAGCGTCAAACACGTTCGCGTCGGATGGAACGCCATCGCCCGGCAGTTCGATCGCTGGATGTGCGATGCGTGCGGCAGCGAGACCGCCGTGCCGGCGATATGCGACGATTTCCACGTGCTGTGCGCCGAATGCCCACCCCAGTGTCCCGCGTGCGGCCGCCCGGCGTGTTTCGCCTGCAGACCGCGGCGCTGCCGGTGTGGCCGGAGCCCCGCGAGCCTGGACGGCGCAAGATCATACCGGACGGCGTCGAGAATGGAACCGGAGGTCCGGTCCGAGTCTCCCTGATCGCGATCGCAATCCCTGCGATGGCGGCAAACGGCGTGCACAGTCTCCCGCCATGCACCGGCCGCGCCGTGAGCGCGTTCGCATCGTCGCGCAGCATCAAGTCCGCCTGGCCCCAGAGCGGCGCTGTGTGGCGCTCGGGACCCCGGCACCGATCCTGATCGGGCGCCTCCAATCTCCTGCGGGGGCACAGGGGATTGGACGGCAACATGGGGGCGCATGCCCACTGTGGGTCGCCATGAGCCAGGTGGGTCAGATCGTGGAAATGCGGCGTGGACTTTGCGGACCCCTTTCGTCGGCAGAACGCGACATGCCGAACGCTCACCGGACGTTCATGGGTTTGGGGAATCCGGCCAGCTTGCATGAGCTGGTTGGGGCCCGTATACTCACGCCGAGCGGTCGCCAGGTGATCACCTAAAGCTACGCTGTACTGGACCGTTGGTCGTTCCCCCCGTCGAGGGCGATGGTGATGGCGCCTGCGCAGTTCTTGTCGGTCGTCCTTCTCGCATCCACGGCAGCAGCCGCAACCTCGCATGCTCTTCCACCACTCTTCAACGCTCCGTTCACGGCCTACGACCTCGGCACGACTCGACCCCGCCACGTTGCGCTCGCGGACCTCACTCGAGATGGGCTACACGAGATCGTGGTAGCCGGCGATAGCGCTGTTCACGTCTTCCGGAATCTGGAAGATGGCACGTTCCAGGAGGTCGCGCGTCATGCCATTCGGGGTCGGCTCTCCTCCGTCGCCATTGGGGACTGCGACGCAGACGGTTTCGCAGACATTGTCGTGGGGAGGGAGGGGAGCGTCACCACCATATCGATCCTCTACGGTCGCGGTGATGGGACCATCGAAATGCAGCAGGACATCTGGGTGGACTGGGCACCGAGATGGGTCGCTCTCGGCGACATCAACCGTGACACCAACCTCGATATCGTAGTGACGATCCAATCGGGCCTGCAAGTACTGTACGGCCGTGGTGACCGGACGTTCTCGCCGGTCTACAGAGCCTGCGCATAAACGCATCAACAGCAGCTAGAAGCCGCGAGTCCGCCGGATTCGAGGGTTTGGGGGCCGGAGGCGCCCCGATC
>JBHHXQ010000014.1:0-17317 GCA_046757105.1 Candidatus Krumholzibacteriia bacterium | reverse complement strand
CGGGGTGCCAACGCTGCGCCCCAGACCCAGCATCGAGAGCGGCTGCGAGCGGGGCTCCACCATTCTGGCTTCCTCCCTGCCGCGGACCCACACCGGCACCGTCACCGGCTGCAGGCGCACGTCGAGACCGTCTTCACGCATCGCATCCGCGGCCCACTCGATCGCCCGCTCCAGCGACCTGGAACCACTGAGTCGATGCCCGATGCCATCGCAGAGCTGCGAGAGGCGCAGGGATGCGTGATCACTGGTCAGGGCCGCACCGATCAGTCTCTCGGCGGCTTCGTGATAGGTCTCGACCAGGCTCGGAGAGCGCGAGGTCTTCGGGCCCGCAGAAGCGAGGGAACTGGAAATGGCGAGGATGCCGGCGAACACGCACGCTTTGACGCGAACCACAGCACCCCCCGAAACGAGCAACTCGAGCGTGCTCCACATATACCCGATTCCGCCGAGAGACGGCAAGCTCCTCCAGGAGCCACACCGGCGCGCGGTGGAAGCGTGTGTACCCCTCGACACGAGTGCCGCGACCGGGTGAACCTGGCCTTCGTCGCGAGGACGCTGTGCGACGGGCGGAGCGTCATGCGGTCGCGACACTATCCCCGCAGCTCCACGAGTTGCCCGGCAGTGTGCTCGACGTCGGCGGAGCTCGAGTCCAGGTGCGTGACGAGGCGGATGGTGCGCTCCTCCCAGACGCTGGCGAGGATCTGCCGGCGTCGCAGATCCTCGACGAGCTTGGCGGGGGTGTCGTCCGGATCGGTCAGTTCGACGATCAAGATGTTCGTCTCGACGGGGCGCGCGAGGCGCAGGCGGCTGCAACGCTCGATGGCGTCAGCCAGAGTTCGCGCTTTGCGGTGGTCGTCCTCGAGGCGCCGCAAGTTGTGGTCGAGCGCGTAGAGGGCCGCTGCGGCCAGGATGCCGGCCTGTCGCATCCCTCCGCCGAGCATCTTGCGGAGGCGATGCGCCCGGCGGATGGTGTCGGCATCCCCCACGAGGGCCGAGCCCACCGGAGCGCCGAGCCCCTTGGAGAAGCAGACGCTGACCGTGTCTGCACACGCGGCGTAGTCGGCGAGCGGGATGCCGGTGGCGGCGCTGGCGTTCCACAGGCGGGCACCGTCCAGGTGCACGCGGAGCCCCTCGCCCCGCGCCCAGCGCCAGACGTCCCGCATGCGTTCGAGGTCGAAGATCTCGCCACCGCGGTGGTTGTGCGTGTTCTCCATCTCGACGAGCACCATGTGCGGAAACGCGAAATGGTCCGGACGGCGCAGGGCTCGGAGATCCTCGGACGTGAAACCGCCGGCAGGAGAGTCGAGCGTCCGGAACTGGATCCCGGACAGCGCCGCGCCGGCGCCGGACTCGTAGTTCAGGATGTGTGCATTGCGGTCGAGGAGGACCTCGTCACCCGGTGATGTCTGACTGCGCAGCGCCAGCTGGTTGGCCATCGTGCCACTGGGCGTGAAGAGGGCGGCATTCTTCGCGAGAAGGCGGGCGATCCTCTCCTGGAGAGCTTGAACGGTGGGGTCATCCCCGAGAACGTCGTCGCCCACCTCGGCCTGCACCATTGCCTGGCGCATGCCCGCGTCGGGGCGCGTCACGGTGTCGCTGCGCAGATCGATCGCCACGACGTCCAGTCAGAGGGCGCTGGGAATCCACGCGTCAGCGCTGCGACGCGACCAGGTCCTTGAGCTCCTTGGACACCTTGAAGACAGGCACCTTGCGCTCCGGGACCGGCGCCGGCGCGCCCGTGCGCGGATTGCGGGCAATACGCGCCTTGCGCTGCTTCACCTTGAAGGTACCGAAGCCACGGATCTCGAGGTGTTTGCCCGCCGCGAGGGCATCCGACACCGTCTTCAAGAACTGATCGACGGCCTCGGCAATCTCCTTCTTGGTCAGCCCCGTCTTGGCTGCGATGTCCTCGACAATCTCGGCCTTGGTCATTGGATCTCTCCCAACGTGGTTTGGAGAATCGCGCTTGACCCTTCCGAAAAGCGACTCTACCCGCGTCTGCTCCCACTGTCAATAGCATACACGACATAGGGTTACCCGCGCCAGCCGCGGTTCTGCAAGGGCAGTGCAAAGTGCTCCCGGCAGCGCGCCTGGAGTCCGGGGCCGACGCTCCCCGGCGAGAAACATCGAGGCATGGTACGCCTCCTCGGTTGCGGAGGTCCCAGCATCGCACCCGCACCTCCGCGGTCGGGTCGATCGCGCGGCGCGAGCCACATCAAGGGCTTCTTCGTCCCGACGCGTTCCCGACACTCTCGCCGCCACCCTCCACGTCCTCCCAATGGCATATGCGTTGCTGACCGGGCGACGTCGTGGGGAGCAGATTGTCGTGACACCCGAGGGTTCACAGCCTGCTTCCCGCGACACCAGCGCATGTTCGACACAGCGGACACGACGTGCGGTCGCAACGAGAACCGCGTCTCATTCGTGAAGACACGGCCAGCGGCTCACGCACCCGGCAAGGATGCTGGTTTCGTGGGAGCAAACAGGAGGTTGGCATTTTCATGAGTAAGCGGATGAACATCCTGATCGCGGTCGCCCTGCTGGCAACCGTGGGTGCTGTGGGCTGTGGGAAGAGCAAGCCGACTGCACCGAGCGGCGACACCGTGGCACCGGCCGCCGTGGTGGACCTGAGAGGCTGGGTCAACGAGGGACAGAGGCCCACCGTCGGGGTGCAGTGGAAAGCCGGCCCCGAGCTCGATCTCGCCGGATACCGCATCTACCGCAGCCAGGACAGTGGCGCCAGCACGCTCGTCGCCACGACCACGAGGGCTGCCTTCAACGACGAGGCGGTCCGGGCTGGCTCGAGCTACGTCTACCAGGTCGCCGCGTTCGATCTCGCCGACAACGAGAGCCCCCGTTCCTCGACGAGCGAACTCGAGGTCTCGGGCTCGATCCGTCCCAACGACGATCACATGGATGACTGATCGGCGACGCGCCGCACCGTGACGAAGGAGAGAGGCCGGTCGCCCCAGGCGGCCGGCCTCGTCGCTTTGCACCGAGCTCCGGCAAGCCCTGTCCGCTTCCTCCGGGCCTTCATCCTGCGCCGGCGCCTCTCCGAGCAACGCGGTTCCGGAGGATCGCGTCCTACAGGTGAATCCGCGTACCCGCAATGGCGTTGAGAAGCGGCAGGATCAGCGCGGACCCGGCGCGGATCCAGGTCCACGTCGCGCCGCTGACCAGGAGAAGCACCAGGACCGCGACACCCCATCGGGCCCCGAAGATGCGGTAGCGCTCGGCCATGTCCCGTGGCAACACATGGTACAGGACCCAGCTTCCATCCAGCGGCGGCAGCGGGATGAGGTTGAAAACCGCCAGCAGGATGTTGATCAGCATCATGGAACGGAGGATCTCGTGCAGGAAGGCCCCCTGCATGCTGGCCGGCCCGAGAAACGAGCTCGTCAAACGCATCACGATCGCCGCCACGAACGCCAGAACCACGTTGGCCGCGGGACCGGCCGCCGAGACCAGCAGGTGGTCACGACGCGGATTGCGCAGGTTCGCCGGGTTGACCGGCACGGGCTTGGCCCAACCGATGAGGAACCCGCCGGTGAAGACGAGGACGAGCGGGAGGAGGACCGTGCCGACCACGTCGGCGTGCGCCAGTGGGCTCAGCGTCACGCGGCCCAGGTCCCGCGCAGTGGGATCGCCGGAACGCAGAGCCGTCCAGGCGTGACCGAACTCGTGGAAGGAAAGCGAGAACAGCAGGACGGCGTAGGTCAGCAGTCCGGTGAACAGGACTTGCGACGACACGCGGTGACCACCTCCGGGGTCAGAGGTCTCCCGGAGCGCTTTCGCGCTGGTCCGGCAACCCCATGGGTGCGGCGTTCAGGCGATCTCCGGATCCCCGGGGCCCCTGCCGCCGACGACGCTGCGGACGAAGCTCTGGTAGGCGGCGCGTAGGACCAGCGTCAGCGACCCCGGGCACGTCTCGCCGACGCTGTTGCCGTCGAGACGGCGCACGGGCACGAGCTCGACCAGGCTGCTCGTGAGGAAGATCTCGCGTGCGCCTGCGAACAGCTCGCGCGTCACCTCACCCTCGTGGTGGCGGATGTCCGATTGTCCGACGATCGTCAGGACGGCATTGCGCGTCACGCCCTTCAGACAACCTTCCCGCGGGTGTGGCGTCCGCAGCACGCCGTCGGCGTCGACCATGAATACGTTCGTGGAGCTGCCCTCGGCGAGGTGACCCTGATCGTTCCACTGCAGCACCTCGAAAACTCGCTCGGAGCTGGCCTGGCGCCGCAGCAACAGGTTGGCTTGATGGCTGGTCGACTTCACACGATGCCACCGCGTCGGATGGCGGGCGTCTCGCGAGGTCTCCACGTGCACGCCGCGCTCGTAGACCAGCGCGTCGGGTGGCTCGTACGGGTCGGCGGTCACCAGCAACGTGGGACCGCCCCGCGGCGAGGCGGGCGGCGCGCCCGGGCCGCGAGTCACCGTGATCCGCAAGCGGCCGGAGCCGAACTGCAGCGCGTTGTGCTCGACGAGAAGCCGCACCTGGGCCAGGAGCTGATCACGGGTCCACGGCACCTCGAGCCCGATGAGGCGCAGCGAGGCAAACAAACGCGCGATGTGCTCTTCCAGGAGGAACGGAACGCCACCGTAGAGCCGCAACGTCTCGAAGACCCCGTCCCCCACCAGGAACCCGAGATCATCGACACCGAGACGCGCCTCCCCACGTGGAAGCAGCTCGCCGTTGAGGATCACATGCGAACCGGCCGCCATGCGCTCACCTCGTTGCACGCCCGGTCCGCTCGCCGATCACCTGTGGATGGGAACCGCCACGCCCCGGCGCCGGCGTGGCTCCGCCGACGGCGAGCAGCGCCTCCCGGAGTGCACGGCCCTTGGCCAGCGTTTCCTGGTACTCGAAGTCGGGATCGGAGTCCGCCACGATCCCGCCACCCACGTGGAACCAGGCCCTGCCGTTCTGCAGGAAGAACGTGCGGATCAGGATGTTGAAATCCATGTTGCCGTCCAGGCCCAGGTAGCCGGCGGAGCCGGTGTAGACGCCGCGGCGCACCGACTCGAGCTCGTCGATGATCTGCATGCAGCGGACCTTCGGAACACCGGTGACGCTGGCCCCAGGAAAGGTCGCCGCCAGGAGGTGCAGCCCATCGCGACCCGTCCCCAGACGACCGGTCACGTTGCTCACCAGATGGCGCACGTGCGAGTAACGCTCGACGCTCATGAAGCTCTCGACCTGGACGCTCCCCAGCTCACAGACACGACCGATGTCGTTGCGCGCCATGTCGACGATCATCAGGTGCTCGGCACGCTCCTTCTCGCTCGCCAGCAGCTCACGCTCCAGCGCGCGGTCGTTGCGTCCGCTGGCGCCGCGCGGCCGGGTGCCCGCGATGGGACGTGTCTCGACGCGCCCGCGCTGCAGCCGCACGAGGCGTTCGGGAGAGCAGCTCACCACCTCGTGCTCCGGGAAACGCATGTAGGCTGCGAAGGGGGAGGGGTTGATCGCGCGCAGATGTCGATACAGCTCCAGCCCGCTGCCCGAGAAAGGCACCTCGAAGCGGTGTGACAGGTTTGCCTGATAGATGTCGCCGGCGAGGATGTAGTCGTGCGCGCGCGCCAACATCCGGTCGTACGAGGCGCGGCTCAGGTTGCTGTGCAGGGGGGCTCGAGCCGCAGCGACGCGACCAGGCTCGGCACGCGGCGCGCGGCGCGCCAATCCGGCCACCTCGTCCAGGAGTGCCGCCAGCGCGTCGAGTGCGCGGGCACGATCACACCGCGCACGCGTCGACTGACAGCGCAGGTTCACACGCAGACACACGCGCCCGGAGCGATGGTCCCACGACACCACACGTCGCACGAACCCCAACCTGAGCTCCGGAGTGCCGAGATCGTCCGTGACACGGTCGGGCAGTCGTTCGAGGAAGTTCTTGAAATCGTAGGAAACATAGCCGACGAATCCGCCACCGAACCCGTCGCTGTACGGAACGGAGAGAGCGCCCTCGGCCACGAGAAAGGCACGGAACATCTGCAGCGGGTGCCGGCCCCGTTGCCGGAGGACCGGTGCCGCCGCTCCGCGGCTCTCGAGATGGTTGCCCCGCAGGAGGACCTCGCAGTCCGGCTGCCATGCCATGAAGGTGCGTCGCTCGAGGTCCGCCGGGGCGCCCGGGGTCTCCAGCAGATAGACGGTTTCGTGTGCGGGGAGCGCCGCCACCAGATGCAGAGGATCCCAACCCGGATCGACGAACTCGAGGATGACCGGAATCGACACCCCGACGCGGTGCAAGCGCGCGAAGGCGTCCGCGTCTGGGAACCAGCGGACGGTGTCCGGCCGCAGATCCGGGACGCGAGCCAGCCGCGGATCCCGGGCGCGAGCGGGCGTGGAAGAACACGAACCTCCGCGCCGGGAGGCATCCTCCTGCCGGGCCAGCACGTCCCGGAAGACCGCGTCTGGCAGGGTCACGTCGGTGACCTCCACTTCCCGAACGGTGCGCGCGGCCGGCGCGAAACCTCGAGGAGGGTGCAAACGGCAGAATCGCTGCCCTTGTGCAGAAACTTGCCATCGCACTGTAGCCGAGGTCCCATCGGGGCACAACTCGGAAGCGCCGGCCCCGCGCACTCCCCAGCGCCGGGCACTCCGCAATCCCGCGTCCCGGAGACGAATCCCCATTGCCGCTACATCCACTTGAAATCAAAAAAGTTACGCTCATGGCCGAGCCGGTACGTCTTTCGCTAGTCAGGACTCGCCTTCCAGGCATTCACCGGGGGGACGTGCGCCTTGTCCGCGGTCGAAAAAACCCTCAAGAAGGCCCAGCAGGATCGCAGCAAGGGCCATTTCGAGCGCGCGCTGTCACGTCTCAAGGAAGCCGTGGCCCAGGCCCCGCGCGAGTATCTGGTCGCCCGTGAGGCTGCAAGCCTGTGCTTCGAGCTCGGGCGCACACTCGAAGGGGTCGGGATTCTGCGCGGCGCGATGAAACGCTGCCCCAACGAACGTCTCGACGCACTGGAGCTCGCCAAGGAGGAGTTCGAACGCGGCAGCCAGCTCGAGATCGGCGAGCTGCTCTACGACGCCTACCTGGCCGAGCCCGATTTCGACAAGGCGTGCGATGTCGTGCAGATGCTCCACGAGCCCGACCGGGAGAAGCTGCTTTCGAAGCTGCGCACGAAGGTGGCTTCCGTCCGCGAGAATGCTCCGGATGAGGACCGGCGGCTCGTCGGATTGCTCGTCGCCGAGGCGCTCGTGCTCTCGGCGCTCCGACGTTCCGAAGAGGTGGCGGCCGCTCTCGACCGCGCCCTCGACCACGACCCCAACCTGAACGAAATCGTCGGGCGCTTGTGCAAGATCGAGCTGCGCGATGCACCGGACTGCAACAAGGTCCGCATTCTCCTGGCACGCTGCTACCTGAACGTCGAGGCGCCGGATCTCGCCGCGGAGCAACTGACCCAGGCGGGTGACGACCCCGCCTTCCGGCCCCGCGCCCTGCAGATGGTCGAGCGGGCCCAGCCCACAGCACCGATTCTGCAGGTGCGCGCGCAGCTGCTTCTCCTCGACGAGCAGTTCGATGCCGCCCACGAGGCTTTGCTGGCAGTGCTCGAAGCGGCGCCGGGTTCGGAGGCCACCGTGCGCCGGACGCTCGAACGCGTGCCCGGGGCGCCGCGCGCCACCGACGAGCTGGGGCTTCTGTACGCACGCGTCCTGGCCGCGACGAGCGCCGTTCGTCGCGCCGTCGAGGAGCTGGAGCAAGCGCGCGTGAACGGTGCCGATGCGGAGTCGAGCCTGCGGATCGCCGACGAGCTCCTCGAACGCAACGCTCACGACGCCGACTTGCTGCTGCTGCGGGCCCGAACCAGCCTCGACCTGGGTCGCCCCGAGGAAGCCGCTCCCTTCCTGCGCCGCGTCCTCGAAGCCGATCCCGGCCGCGCCGAGGCCCTGCGCAAGGAGATCGAGGCAGCCTACGAGAGCTCGGACCACGACGCCGGCCTCGGCCGCCTCCTGGTCGAGCTCCTGGTGGATCTGCAGGCGCCAGAGGACGCGGCGCGCGTTCTGAACGGGCTGCGGGACGCCAAGTCTGCATCCGGCCAGGTGATGTACGAGCTGGCGAGCGCCCTGGCGTCGAAGTACGGCTTCTCGGCCAGCCTGCTGGTGACGTTCGTCGAGTCGGCGCTGGGCCTCGGACGCGAAGCCGACGTGGGCGCCGCAGTCTCGTACTACCTCGAATCACCCGGGACGCGAATCCCCGAGTTCACGCAGCTCGTGACGGAGTTGGTGAGCGCACGTCCCGAGCTCGGTGAGAGCCTCGGCCGTGCCATGCAGGGGCTGCCGATCCCCTCCGACCTGCGGTTGACCCTCGTGCGCTGCAGGATGGCGGGCGAAGATCCCGCCGCCGCCGTTCGCGAGTTCGAGACGCTGCTCGAGGAGAAGCCCGAGCTGCGCGCGCCCGTCCTGGCGATTCTCGAGTCGTTCCTGCACGAGAAGGGCGACGTCCCGCTCGTACTCGAGCTCGCCGCGGATCTGCTCGTCGACGGCGGCCGTTGCGCCGAGGCCGCCGAGCACCTGGCGCGGGCGCTGCGCGCGGAGCCTGCGGCCAGCGATCGCATCTGCAAGCGCGCCGATCGGCTCCTGGCGTGCGACGCCTCGCTGGCCGAGGTGTGGCGCCCGCTCGTGCTGACGCTCATCGACCAGGGGCGTCTGCGCCACGCGCGCGAGATGTGCTATCGCGCCGCCCAGTCGGTTCCGCCCGATCGGCAGGGCTTCCTGCACGTCGCCATGGGCGTGATCCAGCGCGACTCCGGCCAGATCGCCGCGGCGGCGAACGAGTTCGAGAGTGCTCTGGCCTGTCAGGACGCGCCGGTCGAGCGTGTGATCGGCGGCCTGCGTCGTTCCATCGAGCTCGATTCCAACCATGGCTTTACGCGCTTCGTCCTGGCGCTGGCCCTGCTGCGCCAGGGAGACCACGGTGACGAGGTAGTGGAGCAGCTGTCCGAAGCGGTGCGCTTGGATCAGATGCTCGTGGATCTCGCCCTGGAGACGTTGTGCGAGCATGCTGCAGGTCTCGAGGAGCACGGCCCCGCACGTGCCCTGCAAGGCACGTTGTTCCTGCGCAAGGGCGATCGCGCCCGCGGCGTCGCCCTACTGGACGATGCGCTGACGCTCGCACCGGAGCTCGGCGGGCAACTCCTGCAACCACTCCAGATGGAGTGGGACCGCGACCCCGACAGCATCAGCGCGGGCGTGGCGCTCGCACGCGCCCTGAGGTGCGCGGGACAGCGCCGGCGCGCCTGCCGGTTGCTCTCCGACCTGTCGCGCCGCTTCCCAGACGAGCAGCCGAGGCTGGTCACCGAGCTGCAGAGGCTCGTCGAGGACGAGCCTCTGCCCGAAGCGCATCGCGGCCTGTGGGAGATCGCTCTGGCGCGCGGCGAACGCGACGCGGCCCTGCATCACGTCAAGCTGGCCTGCGACCTCGTCGAGCCGGGCTCCGAGGCCGAGCGCGAGGTTCTCGAAGCCGCACACCGGCAGCTCCCCGAAGCGGCCTGGGTCCACTGCCGTCTGGCCGGGCTCGAAGCGTCTTCGGGCAACGACGCGCGCGCCGAATCACTCCTCCGCGAGCTCCTGGAGCGCGACCTGGGCGCTTGGGAGCGGGTCCTCGAAACACTGCGTTCGGACCGCTGCGAGGCGCCGGAGTCCGAGCGACTGGCGCTCCTGGAGATCGACACGCTGCTGGCCGGTGAGAGCTGGAGCGCGGCGCACGCGGCCCTGCGGCGTTTTCGCGTCGCCTTTCCCGACGCCATCGAGGGCGCGCTCGGACGCTTGCGCGTCCTGGTGACGCGCGGCGACACCGGACTCACCGCGGACCTCGACCTCGGCCTGCTTCTTCTGGAAGTCGGCAAGGTCGAAGAGGCGACACGAACTCTCGAGAGGGCGCTCGAGCGCACGCGGGAAGGTGCCGGATCTGCAGGCCCCACGGACGGCGGTGATGCGCCGGCACGAGCGCAGACCGAACATCGGGTCCGCCTGGCGCTGGCGTCTCTGTACGTCGATCTGGGTCGCGAGCGCGAGGGCAAGGAACTCCTGGCCAGCGTCCTCGACCGTCCCGGCGAACACGGCGAAGCCTACGGGTTCCTCGAACGGATCACGAAACAGGGCCTGGGTTCGAAGCTCCAGAATCTGCGGGAAACCATCTCCAGATCACCGGGCAACCTGCGGGCGCGACTCGAGCTGGCCCGCCTGTCGTTGATCTCGAGGGAATTCACCGCGGCGCGTGAGGCGCTGAACTTCGCCGGCGACTCACCGACGATCGAGGCGACGCGGCGCTTCCTGCTGGCGCGCAGCTATGCGGATGAGGACCAACCGCATCTGGCGGCAGCCGTGGTCCGCAGCATCGAGCTGGACGACGTCGGGGACGGAGAGCTGCGCCGCAACGTGCTGTACCTGCAGGCAGGGTGCAACGAGCAGCTCGGGCAGTTCGGAGAGGCGCACGCGCTCTACCTGCGGCTCGTGAGCGAATTCCCCGGTTTCAAGGACACACATGAGCGGGCTCGGGCCACGTATCAGCAACACCTGGAAGGCTGTCTCGAAACACGCGCCCTGGTCCTGGAGAAACGAACCGACCTCGACGTGACGTGAGGTCGGGCGATGAGCGGGGTCCGGCGCCATCCGGAACTCGCGGCAGGAGGAGTCATGAAGATCTGTCCATTCCTGGTGGCCGGCCAGAGCATGCCGCAGCCCCAAGAGGGTTTGGCGGGGCCATCCGAGCGACCGAAGGTCGCGTTTCCGGCAGCCGACGAAGAGACCGTGGATCTCCTGCTGGTCGCGGACGTCGAGGGCGCTGCCGACGCCCCGCGCCCCGGCGATCCCGAAGCTTCCGGTGCCGCCGACGCCCGGGGGTCCCGTGCCAGCGGTCCCGACGCGTGGAGCACGGGTGGCTCGCCCGGGGACATCGAGTGTCTCGGCGAGCCGTGCCGCTTCTTCCACGCCGGCGGCTGTCGCTTCGACAGCCTGTTCGAGAACCACGCGTCGGGTGACGTGCTCGTCGCAGCGGCGGACGGCGGCGACGGCGAGGTCCCGCAACTGCCCTTCCTCCTCCAGGAAGTATGGTCGCTGCAGCGTGAGAGCTTGAAAGAGATGATCGGCGGGTTCCGGCGCCTCGAGAGTGCGCACTCCGAGTTGCAGAGCGGCGTCACCAGTCAGCTCGAATCGACGTCGTCACGGTACGAGGAGGCACGCGTCGCCCAGCCCCCTGCGGACTTCGTCCAGCTTCTGGAGTCGCGTTTCGAGGCGCTGGAGGCCGTGGTCGAGAGGCTCGACGGCTCCCTGCGGGACGTCCTGGGCGCATCGAACGCCACCCTGCAAGGACAGCTGCAGGACACGCGCGACGCTGTACGTTCGACGCTCACCGAGTCAGGCGCGGCGTTGCAGGCCAGCCTCCGCGAGTCCCTGACCGAGTCCACGGACTCGGTGCTCTCCAGCCTCCGGAGCTCGCAGGCGAACGTGCAGTCGAGAATCGAGGAGATGCAGGAGGAGCTGCAAGGGGGGATCGAACGCAGCGTGGCGCAGATCAGGTCGTCCGTGGGCGAGACGCGCACCAGCGTGCAGGAACTGCTGGCGCGCGCCGCGGCCGATTCTCGTTCGGAGATGGAGCACAGCCTCGCCCGGGTGCTCGACGAGATCCAACAGGTGCGCGAGCTGCGTGCGCAGGTGGACGCGGCGCTCGACGAGCTCAGACGCGAGATCCGCGAAGTGGCGGCCGTCGCGGGGAGGCTCGAATCGTCCACGGTGCTCACGCAGGAGCTCCTGGACGAGCACCGCCAGTACTCCCTGGACGCGAAGGAGCGCGATCAGCGCGAGGAGGCGCGGCGCCACAACAACGCAGGTGTGCTCTGTTACCATCAAGGCGCCTACGATGCCTCGGTCGAGCACTTCCGGAAGGCGCTCGAGCTGGACTCGACGCTGGCCGAGGCGTACAACAACCTCGGTCTTTCCTACACCGAGTTGGGCCGTGACGAAGAGGCCAGCGACGCCTTCAGGAGGGCGCTCGAGCTGGATCCCGCCGTCGGCCAGGCCTACAACAACCTCGGCTACCTGTACTACCGGCGCGGCGATCTCGATCACGCGGTCGAGATGTACGAGCGCGCCATCCAGCGCAACAGCGACACGAGCGCGGCCTACACCAACCTGGGCAACGCGCTCTACCGGATGCAGCGCATCGACGAGTCGGTCGCGGCGTGGCGGCGGGCCGTCGAGATCGACCCCTCGAACCACAAGGCGTCCACCGCACTGGAACGCCTCGGTCTGGAGATCCGCCCGAACTGAGCCACGCGAGAGGTCGCAGCGCCGGGGACCCCCTGGACCGCGGTGATCCCGATGGGGTGCCAGCTCGCATCGGGGTTCGCGAACGGCCCCGGGCCGGCCGGTTTCACGAGCGCACGTCGTGGGACTCGAGGATCTTCCGCTGCGCGCGCTGCGCTTCGTCGGCGTCGGAGACCTCGTCCGAATGGCAGGCGTGCTTGACGCCTCGTTGCGCGAGAACCTCCTCCGCCTCGGGGCTCAGGCCCGGTGACTTCATGCTCGTGTGCTGGGGCTGGAAGCCCGCCTCCTCGCCGCTGGCGAAGGCCTCGATCTCCTTGCTGATGCGCATGCTGCACCAGTCGTGGCCGCACATGGCGCAGAAATCGGTGTCGACATCGAGATCCTCGTCGTGCAGGGCGCGCGCCGTGTCCCCGTCGAACGCGAGCTCGAACTGCTTGGGCCAGTTGAGGGCGGCGCGCGCTCTGGACATGTCGTCGTCCCACTGCCGGGCGCCGGCTACGCCCCGGCCGAGGTCGCCCGCGTGGGCCGCGATCTTGTAGGCGATGCAGCCCTCCTTGACGTCCTGCGCCTTGGGGAGCCCGACGTGCTCCTTCGGCGTCACGTAGCACAGCATGGCGGCGCCCGCACGCGCCGCCTCGGCAGCGCCGATGCAGCTGGTGATGTGGTCGTAGCCCGGGAAGACGTCGGTCACCAGTGGTCCCAGCACGTAGAAGGGCGCATCGTCGCACACCTTCTGCTGGATCTGCATGTTCCAGGCGATCTCGTGCAGCGGCACGTGCCCTGGGCCTTCGACCATCACCTGCACGCCCATGTCGCGCGCGCGGTGGACGAGCGCGCCGAGCGTCTCGAGCTCCGCGATCTGCGCCGCATCGCCGGCGTCGCGCGTGCAGCCGGGACGCACCCCGTCGCCCAGCGAGTAGGTCACGTCGTACTCGCGCATGATGGCCGAGATCTCGTCGAACATCTCGTACATCGGGTTCTGCTTCCCGTGGTGGATCATCCACTTTGCCAGCAGCGATCCCCCGCGTGACACGAGCCCGGTGATGCGCTCGCGGACGAGGAACAGGTGCTCCCTCTTCACACCCGCGTGGACCGTGAAGTAGTCGACGCCCTGTTGCGCCTGCTTCTCGATGGTCTGCAGGATATCGTCGTAGGAGAGATCCTCGATGCGTTTGTCGAGAATCATCGAGTAGATCGGTACGGTCCCGATGGGCACCGTGCTGTGGTCGATGATCGCCTGCCGGCACTCGTCGAGCCTGCCGCCGGTGGAGAGATCCATCACCGTGTCGGCGCCGTACATCTGCGCCCAGCGCAGCTTCTCGACCTCTTCGTCCGTGCTGCTGCGGACCGGCGAGGCCCCGATGTTGGCGTTGATCTTGGTCGTGATCATGCGACCGATGCCCATCGGGTCGAGCCGTTTCGGCGCCTTCTGTCCCTTCAGGAGGCCGTCGTCTTCGAGTTCCGCGGCGCGTTGCGCCACGGTCTGGTTGACCCAGTGGAGCGCCGCGTCGCGCGCACCCGGGTGCCCAGCCCGCGTCTCGGGGTACGGCAGCCCGTGGAAGGCTTCGCTGCGCGTTCCGGAACGCACCGGCCTGGTGCCCCCGCTTCCGGCCAGGTGCCGGACGTTGGCGGGAACGACGAGGCGTCCCCGGGCGACCTCGTCACGAATGAACTCCGGCGTCACGCTCTCGCGCAGCGCCACCCGGCGCATCTCCGGAGTCACGATGCCCTTGCGGGCGGCTTCGAGCTGTGTCATCTCCTACTCTCCCTCGAGCAAGCGGGATGTGCCGGGCAACAAAAAGGCCGCGGCGGGAGAGCGGCCGGGTCCCGCCGCACTCCGGGTCGTCACGTTTCCCGGAGCACCACGGGATTCAGGATGCTGCGGTCCGCTTCCCTACGCCGGCATGAACCGGGTCAGGTTCGAGGGGTATGCTCTCAGCCCGCTCGCACGGGCACCCCCAGCGAACGCCGCAATTCTATCAACTCCGGAACCGGGCTCAAGGAGAATCGTCCCACGGGACGGCGGGCACGGCTCGACCCGCCCGGTTCGGTTGTCGGGGAATCTGAAGATGCGTCGGGGCCGCCCGGTGCCCCCGGGACATCGCCAGCCTCGTTGCGTCCCACGCCGCGAGTCGGAAGGGTGGGGACTCCACGTTGCCCCTCCCGAAACCCGTCCTCACGCACAGAGAACCCGTGTGCATGTGAATCCGATCTTCGAGAAGCCGCAACCGCATCGCGCTCGGCCAGGCTCTTGCGACGCTGGCATCACGATGAGCCGCCCGAAAAGAAGGCCCCTTCGGGCTCGCCAGGTCGCTTGTGTCTTCTGGTAGGATCTGTCGTACACGCGGACCTCCATGATAGAATACGCGGCGGTGGGGTGAAGCGCACGAAGACCGGGGATTGCGGTCGCCTCCGAATGAGATCTGTGGCAGGTACGGAAGGGAAGGCAATGAACTTGGCCGGGAAGGTAGCCCTCGTCACGGGAAGCTCGCGCGGGCTGGGCAAGGCCACGGCCCTGGAACTCGCGAGTCGAGGCGCGTACGTCGTCGTCAACTACCGCGAGTCGAGGGAGAAAGCCGAGCAAACGGCGGCACAGATCGAGGAGATCGGCCGCCAGACCTTGTGCATCCGAGCTGACGTTTCCGACTTCGACCAGGTCCAGGAGATGGTCAGCCAGGCGATCGAGAAATGGAAGAGAATCGACATCCTGGTCAACAATGCGGGGATTCTTCAGGATCGGACTTTGCGACGCATGGGACCTGCCGAATGGAGCGAGGTCATCTCCGTCAACCTGGGGGGGATGTACAACTGTGCCAGGGCAGTCCTCAATCACATGTTGGAAGCGCGAAGCGGACGCATCGTCAACGTCTCCTCGGTGGTCGCGGAGAGTGGCAACTTCGGTCAAAGCAACTATAGCGCCAGCAAGGCCGGCGTGATCGGCTTCACGAAATCGATCGCGCTGGAAACCGCATCCAAGGGTATCACGGTCAACGCCGTGGCCCCCGGTTTCATCAGAACGGACATGCTCAAGGGAATCCCAGAGAAGGTGCTGGACACGATACGGTCACGGATTCCTCTGGGAGACTTCGGGCAGCCTCAAGACATCGCGCAAACCATCGCGTTCCTCGTGTCCGATGCGGCGCGTTACATCACAGGGCAGGTCGTGAGAGTGAACGGAGGACTCTACATGTGAACAAGAAGGGTCTCGAGAGCCCGAGAGACGCCTCGAACGCCGGGATTCACCTCGTGAAACGATTCCTACCTGCACCGGTAAGAACCCAGCTGCGCTCGCTGCGACGCTCCATCAAGCGCATGAAGGTGCGACGCAGCCGGCAGATCACGTCATCCGAGCTCGCTTCTGACCTGAACGAGATCGGGCTGGGAAGCGGGGAGATCGTACTCGTGCACAGTGCGCTCTCCAAGATCGGCTTCGTCGTCGGAGGAGCGGATGCGGTCATCGACTCCTTCCTCGAGGTCCTCGGTCCTGCGGGAACCCTCCTGATGCCCAGTTTCCCGTTCGACACCTACGTGGAAGACTATCTGGAAGCAAACCGTTTCTTCGATGCCGCAAACACACCGTCACGCATGGGCAAGATCACGGAGGTGTTTCGGCTGCGGGCAGGGGTAGTGCGGAGCGTCCACCCGACCCACCCGGTTGCCGCGTTGGGGCCGGAGGCAGAGTACCTCACCTCGGGGCATCGGCAAGACTCCGAGACTTTCGGCCCGAACAGCCCCTTCCACAGGCTGTGTGAGAAAGACGGCCGGATCTTGCTCGTCGGGGTGGACTTCCATGCCATGACCAATCTACACGTCGTGGAGGACGTCTTCCCTCGATTCCCGTACCAGGTGTACGCGCCAAAGACGATCGCAGTGCGCGTGCGCGAGCATGACGGGCGCCAAAGTGAGATGACCGTACGTGCTCACTCCCGCTCCTTGTCCCATCTGCGCGACTGCAACAAGATGGAGAAGTACTTTCTCGAAGCCGGCGTGCTGAAGATCGGCAGAATCGGCGATGCCGAAGGCAGGCTGATGCAGGCTCGAGGGGTGCTGGAAGTCATGCGGGAACTCGCCGCGCGCGGGATCACCATGTACTTCGACGATCGGGTCCCTGCCGAAAAACGGAACCAGAAGACCGCATCCTGAGACTACGAGCACTCTTTCGACAACAAAGCGCCTCCATCTCCGCGACAGGACAACAGGGTCAAGGACGCACGAGAACGAGCTTGCGGTTCATGTGGATGCTGCCCGCGTCGAACGACACGAAGTACACACCACGTGCAACGCGAGTGCCGGCAGCATCTCGACGGTTCCAGCGATCGGAGTATTCGCCTGCATCGAACACTCGTCGAACGATCGTCCGAACGAGCTGACCGCGGGCATTGTAGATGGCGATCCGAACTGGTGTGCCCGACTCCACGACCCGGAATGTGAAGCCAATCGTGCCGTCGACATCTTCGGTGTGCCTCCAGATCCGTTTGACGGCATCTTCCAGGACCTCGGTCTGGGCATCCGTCACCGCGAAACTGCTGGCGGGCGGGCGATCCCAGCGGGCGATCCGGAGAGATGCCTTGTCCCCGGCCGAGGTGAACTCGCCTCCCACGAACAAACTGCCCAGGTAGGTCGCCAGTGCGAAAACCGCGCCGTTCGTTCCAGAACCCAGCGGCATCCAGCTGTCGCCAGCCTCGTCCCATTGGCCGATGTAGTTCACCAGGACGCCGCCCGCTCTCAAGAAACGACCGCCAGCGATCAACTCGTTCCGATGAACTGCCAGAGCCGTTGTCGCAGTCGGAAACACATCGAGTTCTCCCGTTCCAAGCGATTTCCACCCAGGCCACGTCAACAGCAGATCCTCCCATGAGCCCGTATTCTCATGCCACACGACACTCCCCACGACGAGCCGTCGATCGTGCACCACGAGGGAGTAGGCGGTGCCAATCAGGCCCTTCCGCCGTTCGGACTCGATCGTTCGCCGCCTCCGTTGCGGTTGCGGGCCTCCGACGTTCGCCTCTTCAGCAGAATCTGTGGGTCACTTCCGGCTCTGGTAGCTTG